>SBHH01000240.1 GCA_006226265.1 Alphaproteobacteria bacterium
GAACAAAAACGCATACCACATGATCTCCAGGTACCAGATCATAAACTTCCGGGCCGACTGTTTCCACGATACCGGCTGCTTCGTGGCCCAGCACCATGGGAATCTGACGCGGACGATCGCCGTTGATTACCGAAAGATCCGAATGACAAAGCCCGGCGGCGACCATCCGTACCAGCACCTCTCCGCTGCGCGGACCCTCCAGATCTACCTCACGAATGACAATTGGCCGGGACGTTGCATAGGGGGCGGGTCTGCCGATCTCTTCAAGAATGGCTGCGCGCATTTTCATTATTTTTTCTCCGCTTATTACGCTTTTCTGCCTGATCCGTCAGTGCACGGCGGCATACATGATTTTTTCTTCGCTGGCTTCATCCATCGAAAACTCCTCCACCACACGCCCTTGCCGCGAAACCAGGATACGGTCTGCAAGATTGAGAATTTCGGGAAGGTAAGAGGAGATCACCACGACAGCCATGCCTGAATCGGCAAGATCGTTAATTACCTGGTGGAGCTCTGCTATCGCTCCCACATCGACGCCACGGGTCGGTTCATCGAAAATGATCAGCTTTGGCCGCTGTATCAAGGATTTGGCAATCACCACTTTTTGCTGGTTGCCACCGGAAAGTTCAATGACCTTTGCTGAATTGTCGATTGCCTTGACATTCAGCTTCTTAGTCCATTCCTCGGCGAGGGTCATCATCTCGGAATAGCTGACAGTAACGGCCCGGTTCAGGTCCGCCGCCAGAAGCCCGGTATACATATTCTCGGCAATCGATTTGGTTTCAAAAAAGCCTTCCTGCTTGCGGTCTTCCGTGACATAGACAATGCCGTCGCGTACGGCCTTGCGCGGCACCCGATAGCGTACAGACTGACCATTGAAACGCACCTCTCCGCCGTGAAAGAAATCGCGTTTGATCACCCCGGAAACGATCTTTGCCGTCTCGGTTCGTCCCGATCCAATCAGGCCAAAAATTCCTGTTATCTGGCCCTCATAAATGGATAGCGAATTGTTCCGTACCATATTGCCCATGGACAGATTTTGCACGCTGAGAACTTTTCGCCCGTAAGGCCGTGGCTCCCGATGCTGGCGGGCTGTTCCATAAAGCTCGTTTGACAGGGTGCGACCGACCATTGCAGAGATAATTTTGTCCCGGTCAAAAGCAGCAGCATCATCGGTAATCACATGCTCGCCATCCCGGAGAATAGTGATCCGGTCGGAAATCGCCAACGCTTCCTCCAGCGCATGGCTGATAAAAATAATCGAAACACCGTCCGCTTTGAGCCGTTTTATCAGGGAAAAGAAATGATGCTTTTCCTCTGGCGTCAAGGTTGCTGTCGGCTCATCGAAAATGATTACCCTCGCATTATGATGCACGGCCCGGGCAATCTCCACCATCTGCTTCTGAGCAGCGCCGAGCTGGGAAACATACATGGTCGGGTCAACACCGAAATTCAGTGATTGAAGGAACTGCTGCGCAGAGATGTATATACCGCGTAAACGGTTGAGGAACTTCTCGTTGCCGAGATAAATATTCTGCGCCACCGTCAGGGACGGTACAAGGCTGGTTTCTTGAAACACCATGGCAATCCCGTTGCGCAATGCTTCGGCAGGATTGGCGAAGTTACTGGTCTTTCCGTCGAACAGAACTTCACCTTCAGTTGCCTCATGAACGCCCGCCATGATTTTTGTAAGGGTCGACTTGCCCGCACCATTCTCGCCCAGCAGAGAATGGATTTCGCCGGACCGCAGATCGAAATCGACGTTTTTAAGAGCAGGGACGCCGTGGAATTTCTTCGTTACATTTTTAAGCTCGAACAAAAGTGTCACGACTGAGCCTCCTCTTTCAACACATGTGCAGAAAGATCAACCGGAAAGGTTTCTCCACCGCCGCGGCTGGTCAACCAAAGCGCATCACCCATATCAAGGGCGGACGTAATTCCGTGACGTCGGCCGCCGGCGCGACTGTGGAAGCTTCTCAAAGGAACAAATCGGCTATCGAGATGCACGATCAAGCCATAGGATCGGGTCGGCGCCCAGGGCTTCAGTATTCCCATCTGTTTGAGGGCGCCGCCCTGCATCGGTTCATGAAAAGAATAACCGCTTTTCAGGGTTGGGGCGATCCAGAATTCGGGATCCACTTCCGCCATCATGGCGCGGCGATAGGTTGGCTCGCGCAGAACAAATTCAATCAGAGGGCTGCGCGGCGCAAAGAGGGCGAGCCAGTAACCACCGCCCTTCGCCGCAGATATACGGCCCGGATAGGCCGGCAGATCTTCGACAAGCGGCGTAGATTTTTCTGTGCCCGGATCAAAGCGGATCAGTCTGCTTTTCCAGGACTCGCTTACGGCCAGTCCGCCATCGGGCAGAACAAGCACACCGTTTGGATAGGCCAGCCCATCGGACAAAACCTCAACGGAGCCGCTTTCAATCGAGAGACGGCATAGCTGTCCGGATGCCTGCCGTTCGAGCAGGTCGCGCGCCCAGTCGTCTATTGTATGACGGGTGGATCCAATGCAAAGAAGTAAGGTCCCAGCATCCTCAAATTCCATCGCCGTGATGCCGGTAAGTCCTTTCGGATTATGGGACAGCTTTTCCTTACCGGATACGTCCAGAATGCGGATATCGCCCGCCGCTAGTGCAACGGCAATTTCGCCTTGCACCGATACTGCCAGCGCCGTAACAGCACTGTCGAATATGTGCAAGACTTCTCCATCTTCCCGGATCAACCGCGCACCATCGGACCAGATTGGTCGCCCATTAAGCGCAACAAGATTATCCGGCGTATCTCCCAGAATGCCGGAGGCAGCTGTTTCAAGAAGATTGTTTGGCTTCAGGGCCCCATCAAGAGAGGGAACAGTTACTGCCGATTGCCCGCGTCCCAGGAACTGATCCAGTCGATCTTTTACATACTGCATCATTTGTCTGATCCCTTGCCTAGTGGGCCCCAGTAACTTTCCACACCGCTCCAATTTGGATCCATCTGATCAAGCCTGATCCGGCCGATGCGATTGTTGGTGATGCCGCCGAGGTAGAGCCATCCCTTGTGCTCACGCATGGAGGTGATCATAGGATGGTTTTCAGCACACCGATCCCAAAGCG
>SBHH01000338.1 GCA_006226265.1 Alphaproteobacteria bacterium
GGGGTGGAGATGTATACCGGCGATGATTTCAATTATCCCGACCTCATCAAGGGGGACGAGCAGGGCTACAGCCATGCGCTTCTCGGTATTTTCGATGTGATTGCCCCGGTCGCGGCGGTGGCACTCGATAATCTCGCTGGCGACAATATCGCGGAATATGACCGTTTGTTCGCACCGACCGTGCCGCTTTCGCGTCATATCTTCAAGGCGCCGACCAATTTCTATAAGACCGGTGTCGTCTTCATGGCCTATCTCAACGGCCATCAGGATCATTTCACCATGATCGGCGGTCAGGAAAGCGCTCGCTCGACCCAGCATCTGGCGGAGCTTGTCCGCCTTGCCGATGCGGCCGGGCTTTTCACCGATCCCGAGATGGCGGCGAAACGGGCGGCGGCCGTGATGACCGTGCGCGGGGTGGCGCAATGACATTCCCGCGCCCGATAACCGATCATTCCCGCCTCTCGATCAATACGGCGACGACCCGCGCGCAGTGGAAACTTGCCGAAGCGATCGACGGCTATGCCCGGGCCGGGGTCAAGGGCATTTCTCCCTGGCGCGACCAGATTGCCGAAATGGGCCTCGCCAACGCGGCGAAGGCGATCCGGGACGCCGATCTGCATGTGACCGGTGTCTGCCGGGGTGGCATGTTCCCCTGGGCAGATGCGGCGGGCCGCGCCGCAATGCTGGAAGATAACCGCCGTGCGATTGAGGAAGCAGCAACTCTGGAGGCGGACTGCCTCGTCCTTGTTGTGGGTGGCCTGCCCGCGGGATCGAAAGACCTTGCGGGCGCCCATGCGATGGTGGAGGAGGCCATTCACACCCTGCTGCCCGAGGCCCGCACGGCGGGGGTCTCCCTCGCGATCGAACCGCTCCATCCCATGTATGCCGCCGACCGCGCCTGCGTGAATACCATGCGCCATGCCCTTGATATTTGCGAAAAGATGGGCGATGGGATCGGCGTTGCAGTCGATGTCTATCATGTCTGGTGGGATGCGGAGCTCAAGAACCAGATCGACCGGGCGGGCAAGGACCGTCTGCTCGCCTTTCATGTCTGTGACTGGCTGGTGCCGACCCGCGATCTTCTGATGGACCGGGGCATGATGGGCGATGGCGTGATCGACATTCCGCTCATCCGTGGCTGGGTCGAGGCGGCGGGCTATGACGGTTTTCATGAAGTCGAGATTTTCTCCGAGCTCGACTGGTGGAAACGCCCGGCGGAGGAGGTTGTCGAGACCTGCAAGGAACGGAGCCTCAGCGCTGTCTGACGCACTGAATATCCCAAAAGCCGGACCCGCCCTGAATTTTTTCTCGACGGGTCTTGATTTTCTCTTATATGTCGATTATTCTCGACATATGGACACAAAAGCAGCAACCAAAGCGCTCGGCGCTCTTTCACAGGAAAGCAGACTGGAAGCCTTCCGCCTTCTGGTCAAATACGGGAATGACGGATTGCCCGCAGGCGAAATTGCGCGCCAACTCGGCATTCCCCATAACACCATGTCGTCGCATCTCTCGATCCTCGTAAATGCGGGGCTCGTCACCTCGATGCGCGATGGCCGCTCGGTCATTTACCGGGTGGAGTTTGGCGGCACCCGCGATCTGCTCTCCTTCCTGATGGAGGATTGCTGTCAGGGTCGGCCAGAAATCTGCGCCCCTGTGCTCGATACCGTTCTGCCCGCCTGTTGCCCGTAACTTTTTGGAATTGGAGGATAAAATGAAACGCTTGCATGTGAATATCGCGGTTGAGGATATCGATGCCTCGATCCGCTTCTACAGCTCCCTTTTCGATGCGGAGCCGGTTGTAGTGAAGGCCGATTATGCAAAATGGATGCTGGACGATCCCCACGTCAATTTCTCGCTGTCGTTACGGGGTGCAAAAAAGGGCGTCGATCATCTCGGCATTCAGGTGGAAAGCCCATCGGAACTCGAAGAAGTCTATACGCATCTTCAATCCGCAGGCGCCCCGCTCTCCGAAAAGTCCGAGACGACCTGCTGCTATGCCAAGTCGGAAAAAAGCTGGATTTTGGATCCGCAAGGCGTTGCCTGGGAAACCTTCTACACCCATGGCGAAAGCCCGGTTTATGGCGCGGATAATGTCAATTTGGAAGCCGCGCGTGCCTCCGGCACCTGCTGCTAACTAAAGGATTTTGTCCAATGAAGCCAAAGCGCCCCTATAACTTCCTCTTTCTCTGCACGGGCAATTCCGCGCGGAGTATTCTCGGGGAAGCCATTCTCAACCGGCTCGGTAAGGGGTGGTTTCATGCCTTCAGCGCGGGCAGCACACCGGCGGGCAAGGTCAATCCCAATGCAATCGCGCTTTTGATGCAGCAGGGATATATCACGGACGATCTTCGCTCCAAATCCTGGGACGAGTTCGCGGCGCCCGGCGCATCCAAAATGGATTTCGTTATCACCGTCTGCGATAATGCGAAGGGGGAGGTCTGTCCGATCTGGCCGGGACAGCCGATGACGGCCCATTGGGGCATTCCCGATCCTGCGGCGGTGGAGGGAAGCCCGGCGGAGATTGCGGCCGCCTTCCGGACCGCCTATCGTCAGCTTTTCAACCGGATCGAACAATTCCTGGCCCTTCCGCTCAAATCGATTGACAGGATCAGCCTGCATCGGCAGTTGCAGGAAATCGGCGCGGAAACCTCCCTTGACGCGGCGATAGATTAAGAAAACGAGCCCATGACCCTCTTTGAACGATATCTCACCCTTTGGGTGGCGCTTTGCATCGTCGCCGGAATTGCCCTTGGCCATTTTTGGCCGGACATTTTTCACGCGATCGGCGGGATGGAAATCGCCAGGGTGAACCTGCCGGTCGCCGTCCTGATCTGGCTGATGATCATCCCGATGCTGCTGAAAATCGATTTCCGGGCCTTGAAGCAGGTCGGGCAGCATTGGCGCGGCATCACCGTTACCCTGTTTGTGAACTGGGCTGTGAAACCTTTTTCCATGGCGTTTCTCGGCTGGCTTTTTATCTCGGTCCTGTTTCGGGACTGGCTGCCGGAAGGGGAGATCAATTCCTATATCGCAGGCCTCATCCTGCTCGCCGCCGCGGCCTGCACGGCGATGGTCTTCGTCTGGAGCCAGC
>SBHH01000111.1 GCA_006226265.1 Alphaproteobacteria bacterium
TTGTTCGACATATTCTGCGGCTTGAACGGGCGCACAATAAGGCCCCGGTTGCTGTAGGCACGGGCCAGCCCGGCGACAAGCAGCGACTTGCCGACATCGGACCCCGTTCCCTGCAGCATCAGGGTGGCGGCGCGCCCAGTCATCAGAATTCTATTCCGACCTGCGCCTTGACGCCGGAGCGGAAGGGATGCTTGATCTGGGTCATTTCGGTGACGAGATCGGCAATCTCGATCAGTTCCTCTTTCGCGTTCCGGCCCGTCACCACCACATGCAGCTTTTCAGGCTTGTTTTTGAGGAACTCCACCACCTCTTCAAGCGGCAGGCTGTTATAGCGGAGCACGATGTTAAGCTCATCGAGGATGATCATGTCATAGGCGGGATCATCGCCCCGGCAGGCGTCGATCATTGTCTTCGATTTTTCCCAGGCATTCTCGGCGGCGCGAATGTCGCGCTCGCGATCCTGCGTCTCCCAGGTGAAGCCTTCGCCCATCGTGTTGATCTCGATCTGGTCGGGGAAGGCTTCCAGCACCTTTCGCTCCCCCGTCTCCCATTTGCCTTTCACATATTGCACGACGCCGACTTTCATGTCGTTGCCGATGGCGCGAGCAGCGAGGCCGAAGGCCGCCGTGGACTTCCCCTTACCCTTGCCGGTATGGATGATGAGAAGGCCCTTCTCGATCGTTTTGGTGGCGAGCATTTTATCGCGTGCGGCTTTCTTCTTTGCGGCCTTGGCGTTGGCGCGGGCAATTTCCTCTGGCGTCAGGTTCTGGCTCATAGGGCTCCCTCCCGTTTTAATTGATTGAGATCGTTGTGAATGGTGTTGCGGCGGGGCTGCCAGAGGCCGCGGGCAAGCGCCTCCTCGAACCGTTCCGCCATCTCGCGAAGTGCGTCGGGGTTATTCTTTTCCAGAAACTCCCGCACTTTTTCATCGCCAAGATAGGCATCGAACAGCGCCTCGAAATGATGATCCCTTACCGCATGGGCGGTCGCGGCGAAAGCGAAAAGATAATCGACTGTTGCCGCCATTTCGAACGCGCCTTTATAGCCATGGCGCATCACGCCCTCGATCCATTTGGGATTGGCGGCGCGGGCACGGACGACGCGGCCGACTTCTTCCTCCAGCGTGCGGATTTTGGGGCTTTCGGGCCGGGAATGATCGTTATGGAAGACCTGCGGCTGCGCGCCTTTCAAATGCCGGACCGCCGCCGTCACGCCGCCTTCGAACTGGTAGTAATCGTCGCTATCCAGCAAGTCATGCTCCCGGTTGTCCTGATTATGAACAACGGCTTCGATCTTGGAGAGGCGCTTCTCGAACAGGCCATGGGCGGCCGTGCCTTCCGATCCGCCGCCATAGGCATAGCCACCCCAGGCGACATAGGCGCGGGCAAGATCGCCGGTATCGGACCAGCCTTTTTCATCGATGAGGGCCTGAAGCCCCGCGCCGTAAGCGCCGGGTTTCGATCCGAACAGGCGGAAACTGGCTTGCTTTTTGGCGGCCTCCTCACTTGCCCCGGCGGCGATCAGCTCGGCCTTGTCCGTCTTGATCCGGGCGGCGAGGGGGTTGGTTTTCGCATCCTCCGGAAGCTCGCCGACGGCGCGGACGGCACTATCAAAGAGGGCCATCTGCTGCGGGAAGGCATCGCGAAAAAAGCCGGAGACACGGAGCGTCACATCGACGCGCGGCCGATCGAGGAGGGAGGCGGGAATAATCTCGAACCCCGTCACGCGGGTCGAGGCCTTGTCCCATGTCGGCCGTACCCCCATGAGGGCGAGGGCCTGCGCAATATCATCGCCACCCGTCCGCATATTGGCGGTACCCCAGGCGCTTAAAATCATTGTCTTTGGCCAGGCGCCGTTTTCCTGGCGATAACGGTCGATCAGCAGCCCCGCCGATTTCCAGCCCAACAGCCAGGCGGTCGGCGTCGGTACAGCGCGGCTGTCGACGGAATAGAAATTGCGTCCTGTCGGCAGGACATCCTCCCGCCCGCGGGTCGGCGCGCCGGACGGGCCGGGATCAACGAACCGGCCATCGAGGCCTTTGAGGAGCCCCTCGATTTCCGCGCTCCCGCAAGTCTCGACATTCGGGCGGAGGACATCGTTCAAATGATCGAGCACGGCGTTCGTTGCCCTCCAGTCCTGGGCTGGGGCTTTCACGCCCGCCACCAGATCGGCGGCGAGCAGTTCCAGCCTTTCCACCGTATCGCCGTTCGACCGCCATGTGCCGTCATATTGAAGCGCCTCGGGCCGGGTGCCTTGCCATTCCGCGCCCATCTCGCAATCGAGCGGGTCAA
Source organism: Alphaproteobacteria bacterium (assembly GCA_006226265.1). Classification (GTDB taxonomy): domain Bacteria; phylum Pseudomonadota; class Alphaproteobacteria; order Sneathiellales; family Sneathiellaceae; genus Sneathiella. The sequence goes on from SBHH01000111.1 coordinate 2,292, forward strand.
ATTCTTCCAGAAGGTGAAGGTCGCTTGCAAGGCTTCGGATAAGGGAGGCGCTCGCCCCCTTGCCATCGCCCCGCGGGATGCGGAGAAGGGCGACGAGCAGGTCGGTCAATTGCCGCCCGGTGGGCGCTCGCCCAAAGATATGTAGCCCGTCGCGGATCTGCAGCTCCTTCAACTCACAGAGATAATTGTCGAGCTTGGCAAGCCGGCTGTCTTCCGGATCATCGGGGTCAATGCCGCAATCCGTATCGATCCCGGTTGATTGCGTGAGTTCCAGAATTTGCCGGCGCAACAGCGCAATCCGGCGTGGATCGACCCCAGCGGCATCGTAATATTCATCGACCAGCCGTTCGAGGTCGGCAAGCGGGCCATAGCTCTCGGCGCGGGTCATGGGCGGCGTCAGGTGATCGATGATGACGGCGCTCGCCCGGCGCTTGGCTTGCGTTCCTTCGCCCGGATCATTGACGATGAAGGGATAGAGATGAACCATCGGGCCGAGCATGGTCTCGGGATAGCATTCATCGGACAGCGCGACCGACTTGCCGGGCAGCCATTCCAGATTACCATGCTTGCCCATATGGATAACGGCCTGTACTTCTTCCGTCTCGCGCAGCCAGGCATAAAAGGCGAGATAGCCATGCGGTGGTACCAGATCGGGATCGTGATAGCTGGCGGCGGGATCGATATTATAGCCGCGCGCGGGCTGGATGCCGGTCAGGATATTGCCATAGCGGCGAATAGCGAGATGAAAATGATCGCCCGCGACGAAGGGATCGCTTTCGGGATCGCCCCAGCGCGCCATTATCTCGGACTGCAACTTCTCAGGCAGCTTTGCGAAGAAGGCGCGATAGCTTGCAATCGAATAGGGGACACCCTGCCGTGTCGTGGCGCGCGTCCGGTCATTGGTCGGCCCCGCCAGCAAGTCGTCAATCAAGGCATTGCCATCCGCCGGAAAGGTGCCGGTCTCATATCCCGCCGCCTGAAGTGCCTTTAAAACCTCGATCGCGCCCGCAGGGGTATCAAGGCCGACGCCGTTGCCGATGCGGCCGTTTTTATTGGGATAGTTCGCTAAGATCAGCGCGACTTTCCGGTCTTCTGCTTTCGTATTACGAAGCTTCGCCCAGGCGGCGGCAAGATCGGCGGTAAAGTCGATCCGGTCCGGCACGGGCTTATAGGCAACGATGCGCGTTTCCGTAAGGTCATCGAAGCCCGCATCGGACTTGAAGGAGACGGCGCGCGCGAGGATACGCCCGTCCACTTCCGGCAAGGCGACATTCATCGCGATATCGCGCGCGGAAAGACCACTTACCCCGTTCCGCCAGTTCTCCTCGTTGCTCCCTGAAAAAATCACCTGCAGGACGGGGCAGTCCGCTGCATCGAAGGGTGTTTCCTTCCGCACCGCCCCGGGGTTGGAGACGGCAAATCCCGTCGCGTTCAACAGGACCGAGGGCTTCGTTTCACCAAGGCAATGACGGACGATATCGGCGGAGACAGGGTCTTTCAGGCTTGCGACAAAGAGCGGCAGGGGATTGAGCCCGCGTTTCTGGAGGGCTGTGATCAGCGCATCGACGGGCGCAAGATTATCCGCCTGATAAAGCGCGCGGTAGAAGACGATACCAACGACGGGCGCCTCGGCCTGCCAGAATTTTCTCAAATCCTCAAGTGCGGGAAGGCCCATTTCGGGCCAGTAAATTCCGGCTTTGAGAAGCGGTTTCGGCTCTCGCCAGCCGCTTTTCTCATCAAGAAGATAGGCCGCGTAATCAAGGAAGCCCGCGTAATTCTCCGCTCCGCCTTCGACCATATAACGCCAGAGCCGGTGCGCGGCCTCGCGCGGCAGGGTATTGAGGGCGGAAAGCTCCTCATCCGGCTGGTCGTCGCCCGGCAGGATGGCAAGCTTGATCCCCTTCGCGCGGCAGCATTCGGTGATTTTCTCAACCCCGTAAGGCCAATAGCTGATCCCGCCCAGGAGCCGCAAAATGACCAGCTTTGCGTTCGCGATCATTTCCTCGACATAGATATCGACGGAAAGGTTATGGGCAAGCTGCATGGAATTGGCGAGCCGGAGGGTAGGGGCGTCAACGCGCGTGCTTTGCGCCTTCGAAAGACTCGCAAGCTCGCTGTCGGCGGCGGACAGGTAGAGGATCTCGCCCGGCGTCTGGGCAAGATCAACCGCTTCCGATCCGTCCGAGACGCTTCCCGGTATGGCTGCCAGAAGATGCATGTCAGGCCGTGATCACGCGGGCGATGGCCTCACGGTCCATGCCATGCTCACCGATGATGACAAGCTTGCTGATACGGGGTTCGCCCGCGTCCCATTCCCGGTCGAAATAATGCTGAAGCCGGTTACCGACTCCCTGCAGGATTAATCGCATCTCCTTGCCTTCGACGGTAAGGAAGCCTTTCACGCGGAGGATCTTGTGATCCGCAATTGCCGCTTCCAGCCGTTCGATCAGATGGGCAGGCGAGGGGATGGCTCCGACATCGAGAACGAAGCTGTCGAAATCGTCATGCTCGTGATCGTCCGCGTCGTCATGGACGGAGGGACGGGCGGCAAGGTCATCCTCCGCCGCCGCGCCGAGGCCCAGAAGCACCCGCGCATCGATATCCGCATGGCTGGTGCTGAGCAGCTTAACCGCAGGGCGGACACGCGCCTTCAAAGTGGCCGTTGCCTTGGCCAGTGCCTCGGCATCCAGCATGTCGGACTTGTTGATCAGGATCATGTCGGCGCAATTTACCTGATCGTCGAACAGCTCTTCCAGCGGGCTGTCATGATCCAGCATCTCGTCCGCCTCCCGCTGTGCCTGTACGGCTTCCGGATTGGCGGCGAAAAGCCCATCGCGGAACGCAGGTCCGTCGATCACGGTCACGACGCCGTCGACGGTGACGCGGGTTCTGACTTCCGGCCAGCCGAAAGCGCGGACCAGCGGTTTTGGAAGCGCAAGGCCCGAGGTTTCGACGATGATATGATCGGGCTTGTCTTCCCGGTCGAGCAGTTTCTGGATGGTCGGCAGGAAGTCATCGGCGACGGTGCAGCAGATGCAGCCGTTCGCGAGCTCGACAATATCTTCCTCCGTGCAGTTTTCGTTGCCGCAACCTTTTAGGAGCTCGCCATCGACGCCGAGATCGCCGAACTCGTTGATGATGAGGGCGAGCTTGCGTCCCTCCGACTTCTCGATGAGATTGCGGATCAGGCTGGTCTTGCCGGCACCGAGGAAGCCGGTGATGACGGTCGCGGGGATTTTCTGGGTCATGGATGAAGTCCGGTTGTAAGGGGATCGTTATGTCCGCTGTGCGGCGCGGACACGCAAAGACAGGCCGCAGGAAAGCCGCCTTTGTCAGGGTTCGGGAAAGTATCGCGCAAATTCAAAACGCTCATCATGATCCTCCGTCATGCAGCAGAAGTGTCAATGGATGATGGCAGGTCTCCTGGCTTGCGAATGACACCGGCACAGACCTTCCCGAGCAAGTCAGTGGTGTGTTGTACCGGCTAATCGCTTACAGTTGCGGGGACAGCCGCGGCTTTGATCGATAAATCTCACCGCATTCCCTTATAATCCCGAAATGGGAACCATCGGATGGGACGCTACGGCGGAATGGCGATGCTGTCAATCCGTAAGCACCGCCGGGCGCTATTTTGCGAAGGCGTGAAGCGCAACCTTCAACCGGCGCCAATCTTTCTCTTCGCCCGGCAGGCCGAAGCGGAGATGGCGGGGCCGCCCTTCGAAAGCGCGGACAAGCAGGCCCGCCCTGCAAAGATGATCGAAAAGCCGTGGCGCGTCCGGCGTTTCGACAAGGCGGAAAAGATCGGTGCCACCCCGAAGCTCAAGTCCGGTATTTTCAAGCATCCGATCGACCCGTTTCGCGGACAGCGCAAGCGATTTTCTCATTTCATCGATCCAGATGGAATCGGTGAGTGCTTTCGTCCCGATTTCAAGTGCGGGTCCGCTTACTGCCCAGGGGCCGATTTCCTCGCGCATCTGCTCGACAAGTATCAAAGGCCCCGCCATGAAACCGAGCCGGAGTCCGGCAAGGCCGAAGAACTTGCCGAGTGATTTCAGGATGACGAGTCCGTCACCCCCAGCAAGCGGGGCGAGGGAGACATCGGGCGCGGTATCGGCAAAAGCTTCGTCGACGACCAGCAGGCCGCCCCGCCGCCGCATTTCCTCCTGAAGCGCGTGAAGTTCCAGTTTGGCGTAGAGCCGTCCATCCGGATTGTTGGGATGGACGAGAACCACGACGCGGGCGTTTTTCAGTTCCGACAGGGTCGAGATTTCCCGCACCCTGTGGCCTGCCCGGGCCCAGCAGATGCCGTGCTCTGAATAGGTGGGGGAGAGGATCGCAACTTCGCAAGGGGCAATCAAATGGGGCAGGCGCTGGATCGCGGCCTGCGTACCGGGAAGGGGGCAGAGGGAGGCATCCTCGGAAAAGCCATAATAGCGCCGTGCGGTGTCGAGGAGCTTTCGTGTGGCCGTTTTTCCGGGTAGCCGCTGCCAGCTTTGGGGCGAAATTTCGGGCAAGGGATAGGCGTTCGGATTTATTCCCGTGCTGAGATCGAGCCATCCTGCTTTCGGCGTTCCGTAAATGACGGCCGCCCAGTCGAGATTACCGCCGTGAGCGGGCAGGAAGGATGATTTTTCTGGCCCATCGGCAGGAAGGATTTGCATGACGCCTCGTGAAAAAGGAAACTGCCCTCTCATAGCAGAATGCAGCTTGTTTTCGCAAATTTATCCTGTAGGGTTAGGCGCATGGCGGGAAAATCGGACATGAAGATCGTCGTCAAGGATCTTTGCAAGAGTTTCGACGGCGTACAGGTTTTGAACGGAGTGAATCTCGAGGTACGAAACGGCGAGATCATGACCCTGATCGGCCCGTCCGGTGCGGGCAAGACGCTCACCCTCAAATGCATCCTCGGCCTTGTGAAGCCCGACAGTGGCTCGATCCTGCTGGATGGTGTGGAAGTCCGCGATCTGTCGGACAAGGAACGGACCGAGTTTTTCCGCAATTTCGGCATCCTGTTTCAGCGTTCCGGTCTCTTCGACAGCCTTCCCGTATGGGAGAATATCGGCTTCCGACTGCTGCAGCAGCCGGGCGCAACCCGAAAGGAAGTAAAAGCCGAGGCGATTGAGCGGCTCCGCTCCGTCGGGCTTTCTGCCGACATCGCCGATCTTTTTCCGGCGGAACTGTCGGGCGGCATGCAGAAACGCGTCGGCTTCGCGCGCGCCATCGCGGGCAAGCCGCCGATCCTCTTTCTCGATGAGCCGACGGCTGGTCTCGACCCGATCATGAGCAATGTGATCAACGACCATATCTTCAATAATGTACGCGAACTTGGCAGCACTGTCGTCGCGATCACCAGCAATCTCCTGACGGCCCGCATCATTTCCGACCGGATCGCAATGCTGCATGAGGGGCGGATCGTCTGGACGGGCGATGTGCTCGAAGCGGTGAAAAGCGATGATCCTTATGTTTCGCAATTCTGGAACAAGCGCAAAGACGGTCCGATCCAGATGCCGGTGACCACGATTTCCGCCTGAAATCCTGACTTTTCTTGCTCACGAAGCCCGTCGCTTTTGCGTCTCAAGGGTCAGACTGCGGATAGTCGGGAAAATCACTATGAAAGAGACACAGGATGCCTTCATCCCGGCCTCGATCCTGTTGCGGCCGCGACGCAATCTGCCCTGGAAAGGTGACGGCGTCTTCAAGGTTTGCTGGTCGCGGCCTTTTCTGATCGAAAATCGGATCACTCGCGCCGCCATGAGCCGGTGCCTCTATGAGGAGCAGGTGGGACGGGACATCCTGCGCGGCCAGGTCGGGGGCGAGCTTGCGCTGCTGCCAGCCTATCGCACGCGTTTCTGGAAGACGGAATACGCCTTTCTTGAAAAGATGATGTCACTCGCCCAACTCACCATCTACGCGCCCGCCTTTATTCGACTGGCAAAGGTTATGCCGCAGCGGCTCGTCTACAGTCGTCAACAGGTAGTTAGGCGTTATCTGGAAGGGAAATATGGGGCGCCGGGGCGTTATATCAGCGGACTTTGCCGCCGCTTCATCCGGTCCAGCGTGTTGCTCTATCCGGCGGAAAGGTTGATTTCTTCCGCCGACAGCTTTCTCGATCTTGCGCGTCGTTCCGCCGACCAGAGCGCTGCCGCCAACCGGGAACGGGTGATAATGCTGCTCCGCTCGCTCCATATGATGACGGATCAGGAGATTTGCGATCAGTTCCAGCAGGAGCAGGACTATCTGGACGAGTTGAAACTTCTCGCCGATCTGGCGCGTCATTACCGCATCGGCGCGGAGGAGGTGTTCCGGGTGAGCGCGGAGGAAATGGCCTGGTTCTGGGAGCGCTATGAGCGCCCCCAGACTACAAGGGGCTAGAGCGGCAAGCCGACCCTTTTGCGAAGGGCTTCGTCGCGGATGGAAAGCTCCTGTCCGGCGAGATCGCTTGCCTCATCGCCGCAGAGCCAGGCGATGGCTTTCGCGGGCTGTTCGGCCGTGGCCAGATTTTCGCGCGGCAGCTGGCTTACCGGATTGATGCCGGAGGCGCGAATCAGTACCTGCATCTCCGTATCGACCACGCCGGGGCCGAAGCCGTAGACGCGCACACCCGAGGCCTCCGCCTCAAGCGCGGTCGCGCGGGTCAGCATATAGACACCCGCCTTGCCGGAACAGTAGGCGCTCCATCCTTCCAGCGGGTTATGCGCGGCACCGGAGCTCACATTGACGATGACGCCTTTTTTCTGTTCAGTGAAATGCGGCAGCACGGCGCGGATGCCGTGATAGACACCGATGAGATTGACCGAAATGTTGCGCGCCCAGTCAGCCGGATCACTTTTTTCAAGTGGGCCGATTGGATCGATCATGCCCGCATTGTTGATCAGCGCATCGAGACGGCCGAACCGGTCCAGCGTCTCGGCAACCATTTTCTCGATCTGTTCATAGTCGGAGACATCGCAGCTTGCGGCAAAAGCTTCGCCGCCTGTGTTCTTGATCTGCTCTAGCGTGTCGCTGCAGGAGGCTGCCGAGCGGGCCGAGAGGCAGAGCTTTGCCCCCTCCGACGCGAGGGCGACGGCCGTCGCCGCGCCGATGCCGCGGCTTGCGCCGGTGACGATAATAACATGATCGGTAAGATTACCCATGAAATTGCCTTTCTTGGTCAGGGGTAGGAATTGCTTTGACGAGGGTCAGAAGGAGGAATTGGGCTCTTTCAGGAACGCCTCTTCCGTAGACGTGCTTGTCCGGCCGAGGGTCTTGTTCCGGTGCGGAAAGCGGCCGAACTTTTCGATGATGTCGTAATGTGCCTTGGCATAGCGGATCAGTTCCGCGTCATTCATGGCGGTAAAGAGCTGCATCGAGCGTTTTTGGTCCGCCAGATCCTCGCTATGCTCGAAGGGAAGGGCCGCGAACTGGCGCATGAAGGGGACAAGTTCCTCATACTGGCCGCTCCGCAGCATATGCCGGGCGATCTCCCGCGCCTTGCCATCGGCCGAGAAAGCGCGCGGATCGTCGCGGAACATATTCCGGGTGAACTGATCGAAAAGGAGAATGAGCGCAAGGGAGCCTTTCGCCCTGTCGGTCCAAGAGAGAAACCGGCCTTCCACGGCCTGTTCGAAATCGGCGAGGAATTTCTCACGGATTTCCGCATCGAACTCCGGATTTTTCTCGAACCAGGCCTTGCGCGGTTGGCCATATTCTGCATGAACTTCCGGCAAAAACCAGAAATCGAGTATGTCCTGAACTCTTTGCAAAGGGGCTCCCGTTTCGTGCTATATTAGGAATATCATAAGGCTTTCAGGGCTATTCTGCCCCTCCGTCGGCGAAATCTATAACGATCGGGACAGCCATGCAAGCTCTCCCCTAAAGGAATTTGTCCATGCGCGCACCGTACCGCTTTCTGATCCTGCCGCTTTCTCTTCTGGCTCTGTCAGCCTGTGAGGAGCGGAAATATGACGAAGCCCTTGCGAAGATCAAAGGGATGACCACGGCCGAGGAGGTTAAGAAGGCGCTCGGTCCGGCCGATGATGTCGACAGCATCGGCGCGTCCGAGGTCTGGAAATACAAGACGGAAACGAAGCCCATCTGCTTCGCGGTCTCGGGCAGGCTGATTATGCGTCTTGCAACCTGCGCATAAGGCTTTAGCTCCTGCCTGGCTCTTCCCCTGTCTCCGCATCGGGACGGGCAGGCCGGTCCTCTTCCATCATGGCCTGATAGGTTGCGGCGTCCTCGCTCTGGATGATGGTCTCGCCCGCATCGCTTGAGTTGCGTTCCTTCGAGAGGAGCGATTTCAGATATCCGCGCGTGGTCTTGGCAAGACGGAGAACGAAAACCGTCTCCTTGCCATAGAGATTGTCCCAGACGGTGCGGAAGTTGTTCGCTTGTCCTGCGGCGAGGGCCTGTGCCCGTCGTGCCGTCAACAGCCAGAGCGGGCTGATCATCAGGCTGAGCGCAATTACGGTGATCATCAGTTGAGAGGCATTGCCGGACACATAGCCGCTGTCCTCCCCGCTCGCCATCAAAAGGAACGAGAATTCTCCGATCTGGCCAAGCGCAGTGCCCGCAATGAAGGCGGAGCGCCAGTCGATCCCGGTAAAGCGCAAAATAAGGATATTCACTGCCGTCTTGCCAATGATGACAATCAGCAGCATGACCAGCACAAGGCCGATATTCTGGATGATATAGGTAAGGTCGATCAGCAGCCCGATGGAGAGGAAGAAGATCATCAGCAGAATTGCCTGAATGGGCTGTGTCGCCTCGGCAATGCGTTTTCTCTCCTGACTGTTACCAATGATGAGCCCGGCGAGAAAGGCGCCGAAAGCGGGAGAAAGACCGATCAGGCCGCTGATGGCGGCAAGGCCGAGGCAAAAGACGATACCGAACAACGGCGCGAGGTCGGCATGACCCGAGATCAGGTTGAGGAAGGGCAGATGAACGCGCTCCCGCTGATTCAGGAAGAGGATGAGACCGACAAGAAAGGCGACGGCGAGTGCAAGGGTGAAAAGCAGGATGGGGACATTCACCGCTTCCCCCGACAGGCTGCCGATGATCAGCAGCATCGGTACCACGGCAAGATCCTGCGCGATCAGCAAGCCGACAGCAATATTGCCGGAGCGGTGATGCAACTCACCGATATCTTCGAGAATCTTGACAGCAACGGCCGTCGAACTGATCGACAGGCTGAAAGCGAGCAAGATGACGAGTTGCCAGGGCCAGCCGAGATAGAGCGCAATCAAGCCGAGGATCGCGCCTGCGCCTGCGACCTGCAACAGGACGCCGCCGATTGCCGCTTTCCAGATGCGCATGAAGGACTTGAGGTTCAACTCCATCCCGATCAGGTAAAGGAGCAGAAGGACACCAAGTTCGGCGAGGATATTGACATTGGTCCGGTCCTCAACAAAGCCGAAAACGGAGCGGCCGAGCACCATGCCGGTGAGGAGATAACCAACAATCGCAGGTTGTTTAAGGCGTGTCATGATCATGCCGAGAAGCAGAGCGACTGCAGCGATTATGGTAATTTGGGTAAGCTCGTGCATTTTTTCTAAAACACCTGAAAAGAGTGTTGAAGTGCGAGGACATCGGTCACATCTCCAGTCTGAAGCCTAGCAGATAAAGCATCATTTGTTGACGGTTTTACGCAAAATTTATTCCTGCGTCTTATGGTGAGAGAAACAGTCTCGCAGAGGGCTGCCGCATGAAAGTATTCGTATGATTGAGACGAAGCGAAAGCCGCAAGGTGGAAGGGCGGAGTGGTTGCTGCTTCTGATAGCGCTGTTCGTTTCGGCCCTGCCACTCCGGGCATGGTCTGCGGAGCAGAAGCAGGCTATGGGCAAGCTTCCGCATGTCGCGGGCATCAAGGGAGCGGACGATCGTCTGACTCTCGACGTTACTCGTTATCCTTGGACTCGGGTGGGCCGTCTCAATCATAATGGCAATTTTTGCACCGGAATCCTTGTCGCGCCCTCGCTGATCGTTACGGCGGCACACTGTTTTTGGGATGTCCGACGGCGGAAATGGGCGCCGCCCAGCGTCTTCCATTTCCTTCTCGGCTATAACAAGGGGGCCTATCAGGCTCATAGCCGACTTAAAAGCTATATCCTCTCAAGTGGAACAAAGCCGGCTCCTGGCGATGTCCGGCCCCCTGCCGAAAGAGACTGGGCGATTGCAGTCCTGACGGCGCCGCTTGGTGAGAAAGCTGGCTTTCTGCCGCTCGTATCCTATCACGATGTTGATTTCCGGACGCATCGTTACCGACCCGACGGAGTTCGCGTCTCTTTCGCACAAGGTGGATACAGCCGCGACATTTCCCATGTCCTGACCGGGGACCGGGCCTGCGATATCAAGGGCATCATGCGCTCCAGGGACGGCAAGGGGCGGCTTCTGGTCCATATGTGCGATGCGACACGGGGCGATTCCGGCTCCCCCATTCTCTTGCGCGAGGGCAATAGCTATCGCCTGCTTGCCATCCATGTGGCGACGCTTCATCAGCCAGGCGGGGAGGAGTATGGCCTTGCCGTGCCTGCCGATGCTTTCCGGACCCGTCTTCGCGAACTTGAGGCCCGGATGGGCGGATCAAACGGCAAATAGATAAAATTTTATGAAAAATAAAAGAAAATTGTTATAATATCCCTCAAATGAGGGATGCTAATTGTGCTTTGCCTCTCTAATATTGACAATGACGGAGCAGGATTTTGTCTTGTCCGTCCTCGACAACAGGAAGATGCGTTTAGGGTTATGGAACGCTGGACGGCGTTGTATAAGGTGACTTATGAGTGCGGAAAACAAACCGGCCGATGCGCCGATCGAGCAGGATACAACCAGGGCCATTTCCGAAACGCCGCTTTCGGAAACGGATACCCTTTCCTTCCTTGATGCCGGTCAGGACGGTGCAGTTGATCTCGATGCGCTGTTCGACGCCCTCAATATTGCTGCCAGCCACGATGGCGGGGCAATGGATTATGTCGCCCATGAAGACGGCGGCGGGACGCTGATCATTTCAGGCACGGAGCTTGCGGTCGATCCCGGCATTGGCGGAGAGGACCTTGCGCTTCAGGCCGAGCATCTGCTGAAAGCGGCTATCGTTTCGGACGAATCCTGATCCGGCGCGTCTTTATTAATCTTTGAATCTGTTTAATTTCAAAAGCTAATTCTTCGGAGCGTCATTCGCAGGCGCCGTCAGTATTTCGCGGAACTCCTGACCGATATCGCTTGCGAAAAAGGTATCGAGCGCCGCCACTACTTCCTGATCGTATTTTTCCGGATTGCTGCGGAACACATTAAGGGCTTCCTCAATCGTGATCGCCTCACGGTAGGATCGGGGCGAGATGCGCGCGATCAGCACATCCACCATGCCAAGAATGCGTCCGGGCATGCCGATCTCGGCGGCTTCAAGCCCGTTCGGATAACCGCTGCCATCCAGTCTTTCGTTGATCTGGGTCACGGCGGCGACGACCTCGGGGGACATTTCCGCCTCCTCCAGCAGTTTGGCCGCGACCAGCACATGTTTCTGCATGACTGCCTGCTCGTCTTCTGTCAGGCGGCTTTCCTTGACGCGAATTTCACGCGGAATGGAGATTTTACCGACCTGCGAAAGATGCGCCCCCGCAGTGAGCACGCGGTGTATCTCTTCGGGCAGGGCAAGCTCCGTCGCGACATGATCGGCCAGCTTGCTGAGTCGGTCCGAATGGCCTGCAAGATAGGGGTCATTCGCTTCCAGCATTCGCACAAGAACATTGATGGACTTCTTCGCCATTTCTTCCTTGTGGCGCTGATGTTCGACGAATTCGGTGATGTCGCTGCTGACCGTAACGATGCCGACGAAGCTCCCTTCCTCGTTCAGGAAGCGCGACTTGGCGATGCGCAAGGTGCGAGGGCCGTCCAGGCTGTCTATCTCGACAAAGGCATTGACCGTCTGTTCCGTCGCGATGGCCTTGCGGTCGAACTCGGCGAGCTGCCGTGCGACTTCCTCACCGAACAGGTCGCGATCCGTCTTGCCGGGGATCGCCCGCACCGGAAAATTGGCCATCCGTGCGAGCGAAGGATTAGCATAGATATAGACGCCTTCTGGATCGGTAAGCCCGATCAGTTCGTCAATCGAATTGTTGATACTGCCAAGCAGGCGGCGCTGTACATTGATCTGGCCCGCAAACTCCATGTACTGTGTGGCAAGAGCGCGGGCGTTCTGCCCTTTAAGGGTCAGCCAGATGGCAGCAAGAACCGTAAAAATAACGATAATCATGCTGATGGCGAGACCGACGACGAACAGGCTGTAGGTTTCGAGGCCTGCAAGCGCGTCTTCCTCGTCGATCTGCTGAAACAGGATAAGATCCGTGCCGGAAACAGGCGCGCCATCAGCATAGCGAACCAGTCCGTCGGGGAAGACGACCCGCTGGAAATCGAGTTTGCCGGTCGAGAGGGTCGGGTCTTTGCGGGATGAAAGATAAGGCGCGCGAGATGGCGTCAATTCGTATAGCACGCCGCCGCGATCCTGGAAAAGGCGTGAGGTGACCGGTTCGGCCGAAAATCTGGGCGGTGCAAGAAAGCGGCTGAACGGTTCGCTCGCCGGAACCGAGACCAGCAGAACACCGACCACGTCGGTCGCATCGCCAGAGGTCGCGGACTGTGCCGCATGGATCGGTACCAGGAAGTCGAGCACCAGCCCCGCGGTGCCCGCCCGGAGGGGCAGGAAAGTGAGAGCAGCCTTGCTGTCGTACTGGGATTTCGCGGCGATGCGCTGATCGTCGGTAAGAGAGGGGGCATCGCCCGAAGCGAGAAAGGCGCGTCCGGCGCGGCCGATCAGATAGGCCCCGATCAGGTTGTCCTGCAGCGCGAAATTGGTGATGGCATTCTGCATATAGGGAAGCTGCGCCGCCAAAGGTTCCGGAAGCTTGTCACCGGCAGACTGATTGACCTCGCTTGCAAATAACTGGAACAGCTCGTTTCGGGCAATGCGGCCCGCCCGTTGCGCCGTCGCATCGAGCCATGTCTCGACGACATTCGCTTGCCCTGCATCGCTGATGTCGAGACGGCGTTCCGCTTCGTGCAGCAGGTCCGCCTTCCGCGCACCAATCGCATAGTTTGCAATCAGGTATGCGGCGACGACCAGCAGGAAAAGAAGCACTCCCACCGTTTTCAGTGGCGTCCGGTTCATCCATCCCTTTTCCGCAGGCGGATCATGCGCAAGGAAGCTGTTAAGATCAAGTTTTGCGGTCATCTCAGTCATCGGCCTTTCCTCCCTGCGCGGTTTGCACATTCAGGAAGTCCCGGGGGATATGCGCCCATCGCCATTTTTCATTCACGGAATAGACGGGGACGTAATATTTCACGAGGTCTTCATCGAGCGCGGTGTTGCTGAGGCTGTCGAGGACATAGCGCCGCCCGCGAAGTGATACGCTTAAAATCGCATGGGGGCGGT
>SBHH01000095.1 GCA_006226265.1 Alphaproteobacteria bacterium
TTCGCTTTCCCGTCTCGAACAGGTTTTTAAGGTAGGACAGTTTCGCGGATTGCCAGAGATCGGTGAAATAGACCACGCCCGTCTTGTTGCTGGTAAAGACGAGGGAGGCGGGGGAGGAAATATAGCTGTCGATTTTCCGGGTGTCTTTTTTCGCATTAAGCTCCCGTTGCAGCTTGTCCCGGGCAACGGTCATGAAATTCTTGCCCTCTGGCGTCGCGAAAACAAAATTGAAGTTGATCTCGCCCTTGAACTTTACGCTGTTGCGCAGGAAATTCGGGGTGACATTGGCCCCGTCGCCTTTGATATTGAACTCGATCTGCCCCTGGGGCAGTCCCTCGAATTTGCCGCCCCTGCCGGTCTGGAAGAAGCCCGCAAGCGACGTGAGGATATCGTGATTTATAAATTTGGTCAGCTTGTCATTCGCGTCTTTCAGCTTGTAGAAACCGCGAATGTAATAGTCCTTCTTTTCATAGGGGCGGGGCAGGGGGTAGAAGGTCACGGTCACCCTGCTTGAGGTAATAAATGTGTTCTTTCCCTGTGCCGAGGAAAAGGTATAAACGACGACGTCGCCATAGGTTTCGTCTTCCGGTCCCTTTATGATGCGCCTGCTTCTTGCATAATATTCTGCGTGGGCAATACCGGGGCGGATAACCCCTGCGGCGGCCAAAAGGCCGAGAAAATGCCGCCTGTTCAACATGTTCAATCCCCTTCTTCTTTGCCCTCAGATTAGAAAGCCCTGTTAAAGCTGTCAATAAATCAAGGGTTTGACATGGGGATTACAGTTGTGATGCCCGGCGCCGGTCCCTCCCGGCGCCGGAATTAGAAGTCACCGACGGATCAGGCGGCTGTCCAGTTTTCGGACTTGGCCATCTCTGCTGCGGCGTTGAGGCCGGCCTCGAAGCGGTTGAACATCTCGTCGATCTCGGCCTCCGTGATGATGAGCGGCGGGCAGAGCGCGAGATTGTCGCCCGCTACCGCGCGGCTGATAAGCCCCGCTTCCTGCATCGCGACATAGGCCTTGTGGCCCGCCTTGAATTTCGGATCGAAGGACTGCTTCGTCTTTTTGTCGGCGACCAGCTCGACCGCGCCGACAAGACCGCAAGAGCGGACTTCACCGACCAGCGGATGATCGGCAAGATCGGCGAACCGTTTCAGGAAATGCGGGCTCACCTTGTCGACATGGCCCAGAAGATCGCGTTCCTCCATCAACTCCAGGGTGCGGAGCGCGACCGCCGCCGGAACCGGATGGCCGGAATAGGTATAGCCATGGGCGAAGGCGCCATGCTTTTCGCTCTGCTTGACCATTCCCTGGAATACTTCGTCGGAAACCATGACGGCGGCGATCGGCAGATAGGCGCTGGAAAGGGCCTTGGCGCAGCTCAGGATATCGGGTTTGATCTCCATGGTCTGCGATCCCCACATATTGCCGGTCCGCCCGAAACCGCAGATCACCTCATCGGCGATCATCAGCACGTCGTATTTTTTCAATACCGCCTGCACCTTTTCAAAATAGGTGGCGGGCGGCACGATGACCCCGCCTGCGCCCATCACAGGCTCGGCGATGAAGGCGGCGACCGTCTCCGGTCCTTCTTTCAGGATCAGCTGTTCGAGGTCGTCGGCGCAGCGGCTCGCGAATTCTTCCTCCGTCTCGCCGTCCTTGCCATAGCGGTAGTAATGCGGGCAGGAGGTATGGAGGATATTCTTGATCGGCAGGTCGAAATCGTTATGAAGCGGCGGCAGGCCCGTCAGGCTGGCGGCGGCAACCGTCACGCCGTGATAGGCCTTCTGGCGCGAAATGATCTTCTTCTTCTGAGGCCGTCCCCGGGAATTGTTGTAATACCAGACCAGCTTCACGACCGTATCGTTTGCCTCCGAGCCTGAGTTCACGAAGAAGACGCGGGACATTTCTACCGGCGCGATCTCGAGCAGCTTTTCGGCAAGCTTGATGCCGGGGGAGGTCGATTTGCTGGCAAAGGCATGATAGTAGGGCAGCTTCTGCATCTGGTCGACGGCCGCCTTCACCAGTTCCTGTTCCCCAAATCCGAAGGAAGTGCACCAGAGACCGGCGAGCCCTTCGATATATTCCTTGCCGGCTTCGTCATAGACATGGATGCCCTTGCCGGTTTCGATAATCAGCGGACCTTCCGTCTGATGGGTGGAAAGGTTGGTGTAGGGATGGATGAGGCTCCGCACGTCGCGCGCGGCCATGGAATTCCCCTGCAGAAGGCTTGGGCTGGACATCACTGTTTCCTTTGGTTTTTTATCGGCTTCGGAAAGTTCGTTGACCCTAGTTGTAGAACCAATTTCGAAGTGCTGTCAAAGGCAGTTTTCATTCCCTTATTGTCTGAAACGCCGCTTCATGGCTTAATATAAGCAAGTAGAGGGGGTACGCGGCGATGACAGAAAGTTTTATTTATGCGGGCGCCGACGGGATGGACATCCATGCCTATGTCTGGAAGCCGGAAGGAGAGCCCAAAGCTGTCGTGCAGATCGCCCATGGCATGGCCGAACATGCCCGCCGATATGAAAGCTTCGCCCGCGTCCTCAACCGCTTCGGATATGCGGTCTATGCCCATGATCAACGCGGCCATGGATTGAGCGTGAATGAGGAGGCGGTCCTCGGCCATCTTGCCGATGAAAAAGGCTGGTCCAAGGCGATCGAGGATATCCATCTCCTGAACCGCACCATCGCGGGCAAGCATCCGGCGGTGCCCATCGTCCTTTTCGGTCATTCGCTCGGCTCCTTCATGGCGCAGCAATATATGGCTGTGCATGGGGAGAGTATTACCGCTGCAACCCTCTCCGCAACCAACGGCCCGCCCTCCGGCCTGCTTGGCAGTATCGGCATGATGCTCGCGCGCTATCAGCGCTGGAAACGTGGCGGGCGAGGGCATAGCCCGATGTTCCAGAAGATGACCTTCGATGCCTATAACAAGGCGTTCCGCCCCAACCGGACGGCCTTTGACTGGTTGAGCCGGGACGAGGCGGAGGTCGATAAATATGTCACCGATCCGCTTTGCGGCTTCGATTGCACGATCGACACCTGGATCGAGGTGTTCGAGGCCCTGCAGGTGATCGCGTCAAAACCGCTGCTCACTCATATCCGGAAAGACATGCCGCTTTATGTTTTCAACGGGACGGAGGACCCGGTCGGCGAAAAGACAAAAGGTGTCTTGCGTCTTTTGAAACTCTATGAAAAACAGAATATGACCAAAGTTACCCATAAATTCTATGAAGGCGGACGTCACGAGATGCTGAACGAGATCAACCGCGACGAGGTGATGGCGGATTATATCGCCTGGCTGCATGGCGCGGTGGGATAGCGACCTTAAGAACAACAAAATTCAATCTGCCGGTAAAAAGGAAAACAAGATGAGCAGAGACAAGAATGAACGATACGGCCTGATCGGCGGCAATGCCTCCCCCTATTCACAGAAGATGCGCGCGGCCATGCTGTACCGGCGGCTGCCTTTCGACTGGATTTTACGCTCCGAAAAGAACGACTATCTGTTGAAGGACCTCCGCCCCGTTCTGGTGCCGGTCCTCAGGCTGCCCGAAGACGGCAGCCTGCATCTCGACAGCACCAAGCTCATCTATATGCTGGAGGAACGGCACAGCGAACGCTCCCTCATTCCGGAAAATCCCGCGCATGCTTTCCTTACCCATCTGATCGAGGATATGGCCGATGAATGGGTGACCAAGATGATGTTCCATTACCGCTGGGCCTATGATCCGGATATCCATTATGCGAGCTACTGGATCGCGGATGATCGCTCGGCAAGCGCGGCGGATGAGGCGCGCGACAAGTTCGCGAAGATGTTTGCGACGCGGCAGATCGGCCGCATGCCGCTTGTCGGCTGCACGCCTGAAAACCTGCCGGTGATCGAGGAGGGATATCACTTTATCATCGCAACGATCCGCGATCATGTGGCCTCTGGCGGCGCGGTCTATCTCTTTGGTGACCGGCCGTCCCTTGCTGAATTCGGGCTTTACGGCCAGCTTCGTACCCTCTCCGTCGATCCGACGCCGCAATCGATCATGCGAAAGGAAGCGCAGCGGACGGAAAGCTGGCTCCGTCAGCTTGACGATGCCTCAGGCGTGGAAGGGGACTGGCTGGAAGGGGATGATCTCCCTGCTGCGACGAAGGCTCTCATCACCTATACCGCCGATGTCTATCTTCCGTTCCTCGCCGCCAATGCGAAAGCGACTGTGGCGGGTGAGGAAAGCTTCAGTATAGAAATTGCGGGCAAGTCCTACAGCCAGGGCGTCTTCAAATATCAGGTGAAATGCCTGAATGACCTTCAGGCCCGATATGCCAGCCTGTCAGGCTCCGCCAAGGAACTGGTGAATGGCCTGATCGGGGAGGCGAGCGTCAAGATCCTCGCCTCCGCCTGATCAGACAATTCCCTCGCGCGGCTTCTTAAATCGAGAAGCCGCCGAGTTTCGTTTCGAGATATTCGAGGATCCCGTCCTTCGCGCCCTCACGGCCAAGGCCGCTTTCCTTCATGCCGCCAAAAGGCGCGGCCGCGGAGGTCGGGTTGATATCATTGATGCCGATGATCCCGAACCGAAGCCCTTCGAACATCCGCATGGCGCGGGAGATATCGCGCGTATAGACATAGGCCGCGAGGCCGTAGTCCGTATCGTTCGCGCGGGTCAGCACCTCTTCTTCATTGTCAAAGCGGATGATCGGCGCGACGGGACCGAAGGTTTCCTCGCGATAGATCAGCATATCTTCCGTCACATTGGCAAGCACGGTCGGCGCATAGAAATAGCCCTTGTCGAGCCCGTTCGATTTGAGCGCCGTCCCGCCGGTCACCAGCTCCGCGCCTTTCGAAAGGGCGTCCTGTACCTGCCGGTCCACCTTGTCGACAGCGGCCTGATTGACGAGCGGACCGATGGCGACGCCGTCCTCAAAGCCGCTGCCCGCCTTCATCCTGGAGACCCGTTCCTCGAAGGTTTTGACGAAGGCATCG
Organism: Alphaproteobacteria bacterium; assembly: GCA_006226265.1. GTDB lineage: Bacteria > Pseudomonadota > Alphaproteobacteria > Sneathiellales > Sneathiellaceae > Sneathiella. Next base: position 4,977 of record SBHH01000095.1, read on the forward strand.
TAGGACGCATTCTGCACGAAAAAGCGGTTCGGGCTAATGCAGGCCTGCCCGGTATTGAGGAATTTCACAAGCGATCCGCCTTTCGCCGCATGGGCGGGATCGGTATCGTCAAAGACGACGAAGGGCGCATGGCCGCCAAGTTCCAGCGAGATGCGTTTCATAGCCGCGCCCGCTTCGCCCGCCAGCATCTTGCCGACCCCGGTCGAGCCGGTGAAGGTCAGCTTGCGAACGGCCGGATGGCTCGTAAAGACCTTGCCGACGGGTTTGGGATCGAGCGCGGTTACGAGGTTGACGACCCCTGGCGGAATGCCGGCGGCCTCGAAAATCTCGAACATGGCGAGGGCGCAGAGCGGCGTTGCCTCGGCCGGTTTCATGACGACCGTGCAGCCCGCCGCGAGGGCCGGACCGATTTTCCGTGTGATCATCGAGATCGGGTAGTTCCAGGGGGTGACTGCCGCCACGACACCGACAGGCTGTTTCAGCACCATGAAGCGCTGATCGCTGCGGGCGGAGGGGAGGATTTCCCCGTTCACGCGCTTCGCTTCCTCCGCATACCAGAGGAGGAAATCCGCGCCATACTGCACCTCGTTCCGCGCGGCCTTGAGGGGCTTGCCCTGTTCCTCGGTCATGGTGCGGGCAAGATCCTCTTTCCGCTCGATCATGATCTGGTAAGCCTTGTAGAGATAGGCGCTCCGCTGATAGGCGGTGGTGCGGGACCAGTCGCGGAAGGCCGCGTCGGCCGCCTCGATCGCGCGGATCGCTTCTTCCGCGCCGCCGTTTGGTACACGCCGGATGATTTCCCCGGTTGCCGGATTGAGAACATCGAATTCCTTGCCACTTTCCGCAGCGGACCATTTGCCGTCAATATACATCTTTTCCTGAACCTTTATTCTAAGGCGGGTTTCTTGTTATCTCATGTGCCGCCCAGCATATTGAATTCTGACCCGCGGTAAAGCCCTGACCGCGCGCTTTGATTCGGGGGTGCCAATGGATGATCCGGCAATTTCAGACAATACTTTAACCCGGCGGGTGAGGGGGCGGGCCTGAAAGCCTTTATTCCCTTACGTCAACCTTCCATATCCATGGTAATTTTAGCATGTCATGAAAGGGACTTTACCTCGGCCATGGGCAGTTTTATGCTGGCCCCAACAATCCATCAACGTAACAGGGAATAAAAAATGCTGGGTCTTATTCAGGATCGGCCGTTGCTGATTTCATCATTAATTGAATATTCGGGTCTCAACCATGGCGATGTCGAGATTGTCTCGCGCACTGTTGAAGGGCCGATCCACCGGACGAACTACCGTAATATCAATCTCCGCGCGAAGAAACTCGCGCAGGCGCTCACCAAGCTTGGCGCGAAGCTCGGCGACCGGATCGGCACCGTCGCCTGGAACGGCTATCGCCATATGGAGATTTACTTCGGCGTCTCCGGCATGGGAGCGGTCTGCCACACGATCAACCCGCGCCTTTTCCCGGAACAGATCGCCTATATCGTCAATCATGCGGAGGATAAATATCTCTTCGTCGATCTTACCTTTGTGCCGCTTCTGGAAGCACTGCAGGAGCAATTTGAAAAGGTCGAAGGCATCGTCATCATGACTGATGAAGCGCATATGCCGGAGACGACGCTTAAAAATGTCATCTGCTACGAGACGCTGGTCGAGGCGGAGGAGGGCGATTATGACTGGCCGCAATTCGATGAAATGACGGCCTCATCGCTTTGCTATACCTCGGGTACGACCGGCAATCCGAAGGGCGTGCTTTATGCCAACCGCTCGACCGTGCTGCACAGCTTCTGCGTCTGCGCGAATGACGGCCTCGGGGTCAGCAGTGGCGATTCCATTCTCGCCGTGGTGCCGATGTTCCATGCCAATGCCTGGGGCCTGCCTTATGCGGCCGCCATGTCGGGCGCGAAAATGGTGCTGCCGGGCGCGGCGATGGACGGCGCCTCCCTCTATGAACTGATGGAAGCGGAGAAAGTCACCCTTTCCGCCGGTGTGCCGACCATCTGGATGATGCTGCTGGGCTACGTGAAGGAGAACAAGCTTAAATTCTCCACCATGGACCGGACGGTCATCGGTGGCTCCGCCGCGCCCCGCTCGATGATCGAGACGTTCATCAATGACTACGGGGTGAATGTGATTCATGCCTGGGGCATGACGGAAACAAGCCCGATCGGCACGACCGGTAACCTGCTCAAGAAGCATGCGGACCTGCCGGAAGATGAAAAGATCGATATCCGCATCAAGCAGGGCCGCCTTGTCTATGGGGTCGAGCTTAAGATCACCGGCGATAACGGCGAGGAACTGCCGCGTGACGGCGTCGCCTTCGGCGATATCAAGGTGCGTGGCCCCTGGATCACCAAGGGCTATTTCAAGGGCGAGGGCGGCGAGGTTCTGGATGACGACGGCTGGTTCACCACCGGCGACGTCGGCACCATCGATCCCGACGGCTATATGCAGATCACGGACCGGTCCAAGGACGTGATCAAGTCGGGCGGGGAATGGATTTCCTCGATCGATGTGGAGAACGAGGCCCTTGGCTGTCCTGGCATTGTCGAGGCCGCGGTGATCGCCGTGCCGCATCCGAAATGGGATGAACGCCCGCTCGTCATCGCCGTGAAGGAAAAGGGCCATCCGGTAAGCCGCGACGATGTCATCAAGCATCTTGAAAACAGCCTCGCCAAATGGCAGCTCCCCGACGATGTGGTCTTTGTCGATGAACTCCCCCATACCGCGACCGGCAAGCTTTTGAAGACCAAACTTCGTGACGAGTTCAAGGACTACAAATTGCCGACGACTTGATGTGGGCTGAAATTTGACAATAAGCAGCCGGGCCCAGTGTCCGGCTGTTTTGTTATCGGTTCAAGAAGATAACCGGAACAATGGTTTGATCGAAATTGGAGAAGATAAAATGCCCGGAATGAACAAGCAGTATCGGTTGGCGGCGCGGCCCGTTGGGTTGCCGAAGGCGAGCGACTGGGAATTCGTCGAGGCGGAGGTGCCGGTGGCGGGGGACGGGCAGATGCTCGTCAAAAACCATTATGTCTCGCTTGACCCTGCGATGCGGGGCTGGATGAACGAGGGGCGGTCCTATATCGCGCCGGTCGGGATCGGCGATGTGATGCGGGCGGGGGCCGTGGGGGAGGTTGTGGCCTCCAATCTCCCGGGCTTTGCCGCCGGGGATTTCGTGAGCGGGACTTTCGGTATCCAGCAATATGCATTGTCGGACGGGCAGGGCGTTTCAAAGATCGATCCCTCCCTCGCGCCGCTTGAAACTTATCTCGGCGGGCTTGGCATGCCGGGGCTCACCGCCTATTTTGGACTTCTCGATGTCGGCGCGGTGAAGGAAGGCGATACGGTGCTTGTCTCCGGTGCGGCGGGGGCGGTCGGCTCCCTCGTCGGGCAGATCGCGAAGATCAAGGGCGCGCGTGCCGTCGGCATTGCGGGCGGGGCCGACAAATGCGCCTATGTGGTGGATGAGCTTGGCTTCGATGCCTGCCTCGACTACAAGTCCGAGACGTTTTTGAAAGACCTGAAAGAGCCGTTAAAAAGCGGCATCGATGTCTATTTCGACAATGTCGGCGGCGAAATCCTCGACATCGCGCTTGCGCGGATCAACCGCCATGCGCGGATTGTCATTTGCGGCGCCATCTCGCAATATAACAATACGACGCCCATGTACGGACCCCGGAATTACATAAATCTTCTGGTTCATCATGCCCGAATGGAAGGCTTCGTCGTCTTTGATTATGTGTCCCGTTACGCCGAAGGGGTGAAGGCCCTCGCCGGATGGTATGGGGACGGGAAACTCCAGTTCCGCACCCATATGGAAACGGGGATCGAAAACTTTCCGGATGTCCTTCTCAAGCTTTTCAGCGGGGAGAATTTCGGCAAGCTGGTATTGAAGGTGATCGAGGATTAATCCGGTTTTTTCTACGTAACATTAATGCGCCCGGATTTACGCGGAGCGCATTTGGCTGTATCCTGAAGATCCCTTTATTTCCAACATGTAAGGATGTTATGGATCAGCTCAGCTATCTGCTGGCCTTTATTTCGTCGCTTTTCGTCATTGGCTGTCTCCTGACGCCGCTCGCGGCCCGGCTTGGCGCGCCTTTCCTGCTTCTCTTCCTCTGCATCGGCATGCTGATGGGGGAGGACGGGATCGGCGGCGTGCATTTCGACAGTTTCGATCTGGCCTATGAGATTGGCGCAGTCGCGCTTGCGTTGATCCTCTTCTCCGGCGGGTTCGATACGAAAAGGGACACGCTTCGCCGTGCTGCCGCGCCGGCCTTCGTGCTCTCGATCGCGGGCGTGGTGCTGACAACCCTGTTTGCCGGAGTTCTGGTGCATTTCCTGTTTGGTCCGCCGCTCGCTGATAGCCTGCTGCTTGGCGCCGTCATCGGCTCGACCGATGCGGCGGCGACATTCCTTCTGTTGCGCCAGCGGAATACCCGGCTTAAAAACGGTCTTGGAGAGATGCTGATTGTCGAGGCGGGAATCAACGATCCGATGGCCATCTTCCTTACCATCACGATGGTGGCGATTGTCGATCAGAACCTGCCCGTCGATCTTGCGACCTTTGTTTCTTTCCTGCCGGAACTTGCCTTGCAACTCGGCCTTGGTCTTCTGGGCGGTCTTATTGGCGGGATTGTGATCGCGGCGCTCATCAACCGGGTGAAGATGCCGGTCGGCCTGTTCGCGCCTTTCGCTATGGTCTCGGCCCTATTGCTCTTTAACCTGATCACCATCGCAGGTGGCAGCGGCTTTCTCGCCGTCTATGTTGCGGGCGTGATCCTGCGTCACCGGATGCGCCACCAGACGGAGCGGGTAAGCCAGTTTCACGACGGCCTATCCTGGATTTCGCAAATCGTTCTCTTCCTGATGCTGGGCCTGCTGGTCACGCCGCGTGACCTGCTGGCGCAAATTCCGCTGGGTCTTGGCGTGGCGGCGGTCCTTATCTTCATTGCCCGGCCGCTTGCGACCTTTCTTTGCCTGACCCCGTTTGGCATCCCCTTTCGTCAGCAGCTTTTCGTCGGCTGGGTCGGATTGAAGGGCGCGGTGCCGATCTTCCTCGCCATCATCCCGGTGATCAGCCCGGGCCCGGTGACGGCGGGCTTTTTCGACGTGGTCTTCGTTGTGGTTGTTGCCTCGCTCATCCTGCAGGGCTGGACGATTTCCCCGGCGGCGCGGATACTGGGCCTGAACGATATAAGCGAGGAGGAGGCGGAGCTGCCGCTCTCCCAAGGCAAGGATTGATTTTTCTGTTGAAAGGCTCTATCTAGACGCCAGCCGGCGGCGTGGGATTTTCCCGTCCCGCGGGCTCTTTTTTTGAAATTCTGCACTGCCCGCAAGGACCCTGCACAGGACCTATCATGAGTACGCTGGAACAACGGGTCGCCAACCGGCGCACCTTCGCCATCATTGCCCATCCGGACGCCGGCAAGACCACCTTGACGGAAAAGTTGCTGTTGTTCGGCGGCGCGATCCAGATGGCGGGCGCCGTGAAGTCGCGAGGCGAGCAGCGCCGCGCCCGCTCCGACTGGATGAAGGTGGAGCGTGAGCGCGGCATCTCCGTTGCCTCCTCCGTCATGACGTTCGATTACCGCGAGAAGACCTTCAACTTGCTCGATACCCCGGGCCATGAGGATTTCAGCGAGGATACCTATCGCACACTGACCGCGGTTGACAGTGCGGTCATGGTGCTGGACGGCGCAAAAGGCATCGAAAGCCAAACCCGGAAACTGTTCGAGGTCTGCCGCCTTCGCGATATGCCGATCACGACTTTCATCAACAAGTTCGACCGGGAGGCGCTGGACCCTTTCGATCTTCTCGACGATATCGAACAGACGCTGGCTCTCGATGTGGTGCCGGCAAGCTGGCCGATCGGCATGGGGCGCGGTTTCCTCGGCTGTTACGATCTGTTCAATGACCGGCTGGTGCTGGTTGAGAAGGGGAAGGACAGTCATACGGACGAAGGCGTGACCTGTAATGGCCTCGATGATCCGAAGCTGGACGAGATGCTGCCCGTCGCCGATGTCGCGAAACTCCGCGAGGATATCGAGATGGTGCGCGGTCTCTGCCCGGATTTCGACATGCAGGCTTTCCTGGAGGGCACAATGACGCCGGTTTATTTCGGCAGCGCCATCAATAACTTCGGCGTAGAGACGCTTCTGAATGGCCTGACCGAAGCTGCGCCGAGCCCGCGCGCCGCGCCCTCCGCCGAGCGGGAGATTTCACCCTTCGAGAACAAGGTAAGCGGCTTCATCTTCAAGATCCAGGCAAACATGGACCCGAAGCATCGCGACCGCATCGCCTTCATGCGGCTGGTCTCCGGTCATTTCAAGCGGGGCGCGAAACTGAAACATGTCCGGAGCGAGAAGACGCTCAATATCCATAACCCGGTGCTGTTCCTCGCGCAGGATCGCGAACTGGCGGAGGAAGCCTGGCCCGGCGATATCATTGGCATCCCGAACCACGGCAACCTCCGGATCGGCGATGCACTGACAGAGGGAGAGGATATCCGCTTCACCGGCATCCCGAGCTTTGCACCCGAGCTTCTACAGAAAGTGCGGCCCGTCGATCCGATGCGCGCGAAGCATCTGGGCCGCGCGCTCGTCCAGTTGGCGGAGGAAGGCGCCGCGCGCTGCTTCAAGACGCGCATGGGCTCCGATTGGGTGGTTGGCGTTGTTGGCGGCCTGCAGTTCGAAGTGCTGGCCGACCGCATCCGCACGGAATATGACATCCCCGTCAATTTCCAGCAGACCGAGCTTTACACCGCGCGCTGGGTCGAATGCGACGATAACCGCGAGATGAAGAAATTCATCGACGAGAACCAGGCCTCGCTCGCCGAGGATCATGACGAGGCGCCGGTCTTCCTCGCCCGCAATTCCTGGCATCTGGAGCGGGCCGAAAAGGACTGGCCGAAAATCAAGTTTTTGAAAACCAAAGAACAATCATCCTGAAGGGAGAAAAGCGATGCCTTCATTCGACATTGTGTCCAAGACCGATATGGCCGAGGTGGATAACGCGCTCAACAATATCCGCCGGGAAATCGAAACCCGCTATGACTTCAAGGGCAGCAACTGCCGGATTGAGCGGGCCGACAGCGTGATCACGATCCATGCCGATGACGATCTGAAGCTAAAGCAGATGCATGAGCTTTTGCAGGGGCATCTGACCCGCCGCAACGTGGATGCGGGTGTGCTTGATTACCAGACGCCAGAGCGGGCAGCCGGGCAGAGTCTGCGCCAGACCGTCGCCGTCCGCCAGGGTATCGACAAGGAGCTTGCGAAGAAGCTGGTGAAGGAGATCAAGGGCTCCAAAATCAAGGTGCAGGTCGCGATCCAGGGTGATGAACTTCGCGTCTCGGGCAAGAAGCGCGACGATTTGCAGGAAACCATCGCCTTCTGCAAGGGCCTCAAGTTTGAACTCCCGCTTCAGTATATCAATTTCCGCGACTGACGGTCTTTTCGGTGTCCCTGAGCGACCGCGCGGACGCGAAAGCATGTTCGCCGTTATACGAGGTAGTAGGTTGCGCTCTCTGAAGGGCGCTCTTCCGTGGCGATTTCTCCCTTGTTCACCATATGCAGGATATGCGCGAAAACCGAGCGGGCGGCAGCCGGATGTAAATGGATGGGCACATCCGCATACATCTTCTTCACCATCTCCGGGATCTGCATCGGACCGGTTTTGAGGCAGCTTCGGATTTGGTCCATCCGTTCCTCGCGATGAGCGATCAGCGCCTCGACGAAGGGCTTCGTTTCGGTGATCGCCGGACCGTGGGTCGGCCAGTAGGCGTCATAATCAAACTCGAGAAGCTTCTTGAGGCTATTCATGTAACTGCTCATATCCCCATCGGGGGGCGAGACGACAGTGGTAGACCAACCCATCACATGATCGCCGGTAAAAAGAACTTTTCCCTCTCGCAAGCCGAAGCAGACATGGTTCGAAAGATGGCCGGGCGTATGGATCACATCGACGGTCCAGCTGTTGCCGACGATCACGTCACCATCTTCCAGCAAGACATCGGGCACGAATTCCATGTCGCCGCCTTCCTCCAGCCCCGTACCCACCTTTCCGCCGCCATGGGGGCCGAAACCATAGGTCCGCGCGCCCGTCAGTTTCTTGAGCGGGGCCGCCGCCGGAGAATGGTCGCGATGGGTATGGGTAATCAGGATATGAGTGACCATCTCGCCCTTCAGGGCCTTCATCAGCGCGGCGATATGATCCTCGTCCAGCGGGCCCGGATCGATCACTGCTACCTCGCCATGGCCGATGATATAGGTACCGGTGCCGTGGAAGGTGAAGGCGCTGGGGTTTTTTGCAATTACCCGGCGGATCATCGGGCTTAGCTCCGACACCTCGCCATATTCGAATTCCAAATCTCGCTTATACGGGACCGTTACAGACATTTTTCCGCTTTCTGTTCGTTTTCCGCGATTTTAACCATAAGTGGGCGCGCGGCAACAGGAATGTTGGATACCGGTTATTCATAACCGGGTGCTTCTTTTTAGCAGCAGGACAATCATATATGATAAAATGAGGTGGCCTGGATCAAATAACCGGGAGCGAAGCGGAGATGGTGAAGCCGGAAAAGCCAGAGAACAGAGACGACCATTTGCGCGATCTGGAGAAAAAACTCCGTGTTGAGGCGGCACGCCGAAAAGGTGGGAAAGTTACGCTGGCGGTGATTGCGGGGCTCATTATCGCAACGGTAATTCCGGAGATATATTTTTATAAAGCCGACCAAAGCAAATTTGACGACATCCATGCAAAACTGGATCGGCAAGAGAAAATTCTGGCCGATCAGCAGAGCCTGCTTTCGGATCAGCAGGATATGATTGCCGCGCTGCCTGTAAAGGTATCGGGGGAGGTCGACAAGTCACTGGACATCCTGTATCGCCGCCCGGAGTTGGAGACCGCAAGCGGAGAAATCGCAGAAAAACTCAATGGGCAGGGCGTTGCCAGCCTCGACGGCGCTTCCGTCCTTGAAAAGATTTTTCCGGTAGCCGGAAAACTTCTCCGCAAGGGTTTGAGCGAGGAGGAGTTCATTACCCAGTTCATTACCGGCGCCTCGCAGGAGCTGGGCGCGGTGGCCGTAAGAAATTTGATCGAGGCACCGCTCCGTAAACTTGGCGCCTATTTTTACGCGCAGGCTTTCGGCAGTGACACGGATCGCCTGCTGGCGAAACTGGCGGCAATCAGTCTGGAGCTTGAGGATCAGCAGAAAGGAATTGCGTCTCTCAGGGCGGAGGAGCTGAAGGACAGGCGAACCATTCTGGCGCGGCTGGACGCGATAGAACGGGTCCTTCGGGACCGCCGGGGCGGAGGGGCGGCCACCACTGTGACAATGGATGGCCCGGTGATGGAACAAAGGACAATCTATTTCCCGCTTGGCAAGATGAAGGGGGCAACGGTCGATGCCGCGCTTGATGCACTGATCCCGTGGCTCAAAAAACTTGAAAGCCGTTATAAATGCAAGGTGCTTGTCTCCGGTCATGCAGATTCCACAGGCCCCGAAGATCGCAATAAGTTCGTTGCCAATGCGCGCGCGAAATATGTCGCGGAATATCTCAATGCGAAGGGCTTCAATGTCGATTATGTTTCGGGATGGGGGGAGCGGCGCCAGGAAAAGCTGACCGGCGATAACGTGGCCGAGCCGAAGAATCGCCGCGCTGTCATCACGGCGACATGCCGGGAAAAGTCAATTGCGGCGAATATCACGGGGGCAGGCAAGGACCCTAAAAATTAGCCGGGATTCATGAATCTCTTCGTACGGCTGATCAGAAAATTCTCTGCCTCTTCATAAAAGGGGGAAGAAAAGGTTTCCGACTCGATCTTCTTTTTCGCAATGGCGACGGCATTCATCAGCTTGACGATGCCGCGGTATCCTTCGTCCAGCGTGACTACGGCGGCGTAGAAACGCTTGATCCCGGCGTCCAGCAGAAGATCGCCGAGAAAGGACATATCCTCGACTGTCAGAATATTCTCATGTCCGGCGCGATTATCGACAAGGCAGAAGTAGTTCTCCGACTTGTTCACGGCAAGTGTTGCTTCGAAAACCGGGATGCGCTCGGTAACGCCGATGGGCCCCAATATATTGATGTAATGCAGGAACTGCCCGCGACATTCCTTTGTTTCATATGCAATTTTTTCGTAACTGCCAGATGAAACTGGTCGCCATTTCATACATTCTACTCCCGGCGAGGCGACCCCTGCGGGACGCATTGTTCAGGCCGAATTCACACCGGCAGCCAGATGCTACAGATAATGATTGGTAGGTTCAAGAAGTAGTTTGTCTTGTTGGCGGGGCCTATGCATAGCCCGCAAATTTCTCAACCTTCGTCTTGATGAAGTTGAAGGCTTCGTCGTAATGCGGGGTGCAGAAGGTCTCTGTTTCGATCTCCATAATCTCCGAAACGGCGGTCAGCAGCCTGCTGACAGAGGGATGCGCAGTATCATGAGTAACGGCAGCGTTGAATATCCGCTTGATCCCTGCCTCTTTCAGCATATTGCCGAAAAGAAGCATATCTTCATAGGAAAGAAGGCTGTCATGACCGGAGCTATTATCCAGGAGCCTGAAAAAGTGCCCGGATTTGTTAATTTGCAATGCTATTTTTGCATTGGCAAGGCGGTCTTCGCGACGGACGGGGCCCAGGGCTTTTGCAATATGAATATATTCTCCGAGATACTCCCAGGTTTC
>SBHH01000164.1 GCA_006226265.1 Alphaproteobacteria bacterium
TTGTCCCCGACCGAGAGAACCTTCCGGAACGGGAGCTTCGGAATATCCGAATTCTCGTCATTCCAGGCATAGTATTTGAAATTACCGTCGCGGCAAACCATGGCGATCCAGTAGAAGCTGTCCGAATGCAGGATCTGCCCCTCGACAGCGGGTTGCTCGAAACCCGACTTTACAAGCGCCTGCTCGATATCGAGCAGATCCTTGAGGCTGATATTGACCCGGCTCTCGTTCTCGCCAGAGGTAAACCCTTCCGAACCGTTCAGGATCCAGCTCTTGCTTAAACTGCCCGCGAAGACGCGCGTTGTCTGGGTCGCTTCCTTGGCCGTCGGGATCTGCGTGATGTTATAGGTTCTCACCTGCTGGTCATATATCGCATTGTAGATGAAGCGGTAGCGGTTGGTGAAACCGGGTTTGCAGGTAGCGCGGATATCATCGCCATTGGCGTAAGAGAACCATTCGAACGGGCGGATCAGTGGATTATCGTTCACACCATGGCTGGTGCAGGAGGTGGCAGCTCCCGCTGTTACAAGAAGCAGCATCGCCCGGAAAATGGATCGCTGAAACATCATTCACCCCTGGATTTGATAATCCGTCTTTTAGTTACCGGAAATTAACTATCACTGCATATAGTCAAAATCATGACGCATGACGAGTATGAGGATCGAAGCTGAACCGGCTATCTGATTCGAGCCGCAAAAAATTTATCGGAATTTAGATGGACATGATTCGCCGTATTTTCTACACTCAACCAAAGTCTGAGAAATCCGGGCGTAAATGTACCAGTAACTTTAGAAATACAGGATTTTCTGTGAGACAGAACAGCGAGAATATCTCCCCAAAGGCTTCTGCAATTTACCACCCCACCGGGACGCGGAAACGCCCTCCGGCGGGACGCCGCCTTTTGCGTGGCATGCTGGCATTGCTGACCCTTGCGGTTGTTCTGGCTCCGTCCACGAGTTTCGCGCGCTATGCCGCCCTTGTGATGAACAGCCGCACCGGCGAGGTTCTCTATTCCCATAATGCCGACCACCGGCTTTATCCGGCATCGCTGACCAAGATCATGACGCTGTATATGACGTTCGATGCGTTGAAGCATGGCCGGCTTTCACTGAATCAGAAGCTTTCCATCTCCGCCCGCGCGGCCGGTCAGGCGCCGACCAAGCTCGGCCTGAAACGGGGGCAGACCATCACCGTTCAAAATGCCGTCTTCGGCCTGATCACAAAATCCGCGAATGATGCCGCAACCGTTCTTGCCGAAGGCATGGCGCCCAGCGAGGCCGCCTTCGCGCGTGAGATGACGGCCATGGCCCACAAGCTTGGCATGCGGCGAACGAGTTTCCGGAACGCCAGCGGCCTGCCCAACCGCTGGCAAATGAGCACGGCGCGCGATATGGCGGTTCTCGGCGCGGCGCTCATTCACGACTTTCCGCAATATTATCATTTCCTCTCGCTGGAGGAATTTGATTATAAAGGCAAGGCGTTCAAGAATCACAACCATCTGCTCAACAAATACAAGGGGGCGGACGGCATCAAAACCGGTTATATCCGCGCTTCCGGCTTCAATCTCGTGGCCTCTGCGAAACGCGGGGAAGACCGGCTGATCGGCGTGATTTTCGGCGGTCGCACCGCCCACAGCCGCGATGCTCAAATGGCCCGTTTGCTGGACCGCGGCTTTGCCCGCGTCGCGAAGACGGAACCCGTTTCCGTTCCCTTGCCGATCCGCAAGCCCGGCAACCTAATCATGGCCTCGGCTTCCGAGGAGCTACCCGTCAAAGAGGAAACGCAGGAAGTTGCCGTTGTCCGCGGCAACGTCCCAACCCCGCGCGAGCATGCGGAAGTCGCAGAAGTCACCCCTGTCAGCAATGCCATGGCCGTACAGGATACCAGCGCCGATGCGGCAGCGAGCACGCCTCGGGGCTGGGCGATACAGATCGGCGCCTACAGCCTGATGGCGACGGCACGCAACCAGCTTTACCGCGTGGCCGAGGAAACCGGCGGTATTCTCAATGGCCGGCAGATCAATATCGAAAAGGCGGTTTCGGACGGCAAGCCCTTCTACCGGGCGCAAGTCATCGGCTTCAATGAAACCGATGCCCGCAAGACCTGTCACAGCCTGTCGAAGCGGCGTTTCTCCTGTTTCGTGGTAGCGCCGGACGTCGATATGCCGACCGTCATCGCACAGAAATCGGATTCCTGATCCGTCAATACGGGGCCGCCGGACACACCCCTTTTCTCCTCACAGGATATTGAGCGGCACCTTGAGATAGGTGATCCCGTTCTCCTCCGGCTCCGGCAATTGCCCCGCCCGCATATTCACCTGGATCGAGGGAATGATCAGCGCGGGCATGGAAAGGGTCGCATCGCGCTCCGTCCGCATTTTCACGAACGCCTCTTCGCTTACCCCATCATGAATATGGATATTCCTGGTGCGTTGTTCGGCGACCGTCGTCTCCCAGGCGAAGTCACGCCCGTTCGGTCCGTAATCATGACACATGAAGAGCCTTGTCTCCGACGGAAACGACAGGATCTTCCGGATGGAGCGGTACAGGCTACGGGCATCGCCGCCCGGAAAATCGCAGCGCGCCGTGCCATAGTCCGGCATGAAAAGCGTATCGCCGACAAAAACCGCATCCCCGATCCTGTAGGAAATGCAGGCGGGCGTATGGCCCGGCGTATACAGGACCTCCCCCGTCAGGCTGCCGATTTTAAAGGTTTCGCCGTTCCGGAACAGGTGCTGGAACTGCGCGCCGTTCTCCCGGAAACTTTCCTCCACATTGAAAACCCTGGCGAAGGTTTTCTGAACGATCGTCACTTCCGAGCCGATGCCGCATTTCGCGTCAAGCCGCGCCTGAAGATAGGGCGCGGCCGTCAAATGATCCGCATGGACATGGGTCTCCAGCACCCATTCCACATCGAGGCCCCTCTCCTCCACAAACGCTATGATTTTATCCGCCGTCTCTGTCGCCGTTTTCCCCGATGCATTATCATAGTCGAGCGCGCTGTCGATGATGACAGCCTTCCCGCTTTCAGGGTCCGCGACAACAT
>SBHH01000152.1 GCA_006226265.1 Alphaproteobacteria bacterium
ACTCATCAGCGACCCGATTGACTTTATCCGGGCCAATGTCGCACTCTATGCGGGGCTGGGTTACGCCTATATCCTCCTGATGATCTTCCCAATGTATAACGTGATCGAAAGCCTTGATCGCAACCAGATCGAGGCCGCGCGCGACATGGGCGCGCCCTGGTGGCGCATTCACTGGCGGATCGTCATTCCATACGCAAAGCCCGGTATTTCCTCGGGCTGCACCATGGTTTTCATGCTCTCGGCGGGGGCGCTCGCCGCGCCGCAGATTTTGGGCGGACCCTCCAGCCTCTGGTTCACGCAGATCATCTATCAATGGTTCAATACCGGCGGCAACTGGCCGCGCGGGGCGGCCTTCGCCATCGTGCTCCTGGTCAGCTGTATCATCATCGTTCTGACGCTCATGCGACTGTTTAAGGTGCGGATAGGAGATATTGGCAAATGAAGGCCGAAAACTATCTCCTTAAAATCATGCTCTGGGCTTATCTCGCCGTCTTTTTCGGCTATCTTTTGGGCCCGCTTCTCGTGATGAGCGTGACGGCGTTCAATTCGCCGTCCTTCCCGAAAATGGCGCCCTGGGAATGCCTGACCTTCGACTGGTTCCATGTCCTCTCGCAGGATGACCGGGTATTGAACGGTATCAAGAACAGCCTCATCATCGGCATCGGGACGGTGCTCCTTTCGGTGACGCTCGGCCTTGCCGGTGCGCTGATGCTGACGCAGATCTGGCCCCGGCTTCGCGCGACCTATTACACGGTGGTGATCGCGCCGATCCTGATCCCGGGCGTGGTGCTCGGTATTTCGACGCTGGTCTTCTGGGACCGGATCAATATCATGCTGGGGCTTGGCAACGACAGCTTTCTGCATAACGGAATTTTCCTCACCATCCTCGGGCAATCGACCTTCATTGCCTCCTATTGCATGCTGGTTTTCATCGCCCGGCTGCAGCGGTTCGATCCGGGCCTGACCGAGGCCGCGCTCGATCTTGGCGCGACCAATGCGCAGGCATTCCGGAAAATCCTTCTGCCCTTCATGAAGCCCGCGATCGGCTCCGCCGCCGTGCTGGCCTTCCTCGCCTCGTTCGAGAACTACAACACCACGACTTTCACTTTCGGCAAATTCCCGACGCTTACGATCGAGCTTGCGCAGAAGGTGCGCTACGGCATCAATCCCTCCATCTCCGCGCTTGCCTTCATCATCATTGTACTCACGGTCATCGGCGCCCTCGCGCATGAGGTCTACCGCCGCCGTCAGCAGCTCGCGCTTGCGAACGGTGCGCCCGTTGCGGCGGTTTCGGGCAAGTTCCAGCTGCCGAAGCTTCTTCGCAAAAACCCGGCGGCGATCATCCTGATCCTCGTCGCGCTCGGCGGGGTTTCGACCATCTGGTTCGCGCAAGTCCATAGCCCGAAGCAATGCGAGATGGATGTCCGGGAAAAGAAGCGCCTTTTGCAGGAAGAACGGATCAAGGAGCTTCGTGAACGCCGTCTGAAGCAGCAGCAGGAATTGCAGGAGCAGCAGGGCGGGGCGACGCAAGGGTCCGGCTCGTCGAACCCCAACAAGGGCGCGTTCGGCGGGGTCTTTAATCCCGGCAGCCTCAACCAGAATGCCCCGAAGGAAGAGGCGCCCAAATCTGCGCCGCAATCCTCCAATCCCAACAAGGGGGCCTTTGGCGGCGTTTTCAATCCGAACAATCTGGACAAGTCGGGCCCGAAAGATCAATAGTAGGGGGTCGCCGGGGCGGTTTGCCGCTCCGGCCGCTTGTCCCGCCATTTTCAGGAAATCCCCATGTCTGACAGCTCTGCTTCCACCCTCAGCGCCCTTGAAGGGGTGATTGCCGCCGTGCCGACGCCGATAACTGAGGCGGGCGCGCCGGATATCGACCGCTTCCTCACCCAGTGCCGCTGGGCGCTGGAGAACGGGTGCAACGGGCTCAATATCCTCGGCACGACGGGGGAGGCCAACTCCTTCGGGCGGGAAGCGCGCATCACGATCATGACGGCGGCGGCGAAGGCCTTCGATTCAAAGCGGCTGATGGTCGGCACGGGCCTTCCCGATGCGGAAGGGACGATTGCGCTTACGAAAATGGCTTATGCGCTTGGCTATGGCGCGGCGCTGGTCCTGCCGCCTTTCTATTACAAGTCGGTCAGCGACGACGGGCTGTTCAGCTATTTTGAAAAGCTGGTCAATGCGACGAAAGAGACACCGATCCCGCTCTTTCTATATAACTTTCCCGCGCTCACCGGCGTCCCCTATTCCGAAAGCCTGATTGTGCGGCTGGTCGGGGAACTGGGCGGGCGCGTGCGGGGGATCAAGGATTCGTCCGGCGACATTCCCTATTGCCAGCGGCTTGCGAAGGCTTTGCCGGGCTTCATGGTTTATCCCAGCAGCGAAACGGCCCTCACGATGGCGAAGGAAGACGGCTTCGCGGGCTGCATCTCGGCGAGCGTCAATATCACCGCGCCCCGCGCCGGTAAAATCTGGAACTCAAGCGATGCCGATGAACGGGCGCGGGAGGGCGCAAAAATCGCCGCCGAGCGCGCCGCCATTTCGGCAGAGCCGCTCATCCCCGCCATCAAGTTCCTGATTGCAAGCCGCTATAACGATCCGGCATGGGAGGCATTGCTGCCGCCCCTGATGCCGCTGACGGAAGGGGAAAAGAAGCGTCTCCTCACGGCACTTCAATAGCCGTAAGCTTTCTTCCGCCCTTCAAGAGGTTCAGCCCGCGCTCTTCGCCTTCACCGCGGCTTTCTTTCCCTGCTCGTTCATCTCATGCGCCGAGGCAATCGTCTCGTCGGTGAAGATGTTGTAGAGATGCATGAGGTTCGTCGCCTCCTCCGTATACTGGCGGAAGGCGGTCTGGATGAAGCTGGTATAGACACGGACCACCTCTTCCGGGCTTTTGCATTCCGACAGCTTCTGCGAGACGGCGATATCCTCTTTCAGGCGAGTGCTGCTGAAGGTGAGCAACTCGTCGTTATAACTATGGACCGCCTTCAGGAATTTCTGGTTGAGGCGGTTGGCAACTTCCA
>SBHH01000330.1 GCA_006226265.1 Alphaproteobacteria bacterium
TGGCAAGTCGCTTTCCCGCTTCGAGCGAGCGGCGGGTATCGTCAAATTTTTCAGGTTCCGCAGAATATACTTTCGTGCTGGGCGAAAGCTCCCGAAGCGCGAGGGAGGTGCCCGCGATCAGCCCGCCGCCGCCCGCGGGACAAGTGCAGATATCGGCGGTGATGTTCTGTTCCTTCAGCTGTTCGGCAAGCTCTATCCCGACAGTGCCCTGACCGGAAATAACGAAATAATTATCATAAGGCTTGATCAGGGTCAGACCTTGTTCGCTTGCGATTTTCGCGCCGATTTCCTCCCGTGATTCCGTGTACCGGTCATAGGTGACGACCGTCGCACCATAGCCTCTGGTATTCTCCATTTTGATTTTCGGGGAATCTTCCGGCATCAGGATGGTGACGGGAATGCCCAGCATTTGAGAGGCTAAAGCCATGCCTTGCGCATGATTGCCGCTGGAATAGGCGAAGGCACCCGCTTTTTTCTGCGTTTCGTCAAGGCGGCTCAGGGTGTTATAGGCGCCCCGGAACTTGAAGGAGCCGGTATGCTGGAAGGTCTCGCATTTGAGAAGAAGCCGTCCCCCGAGCTTCTGGTTGAGGGCTTTCGATTCCAGAAGGGGCGTGCGAACAACAATCCCTTCAAGATTTTCGGCGGCATCGCGGACCGACTGATAGGAAGGAGTTTTATCAAATTCGAGCAATGAACCGGTCCAGTATACTGAGGGCTTCGGGCTCGTTTAATAAAGGCACATGGCCCCGGTTGGCAAGCTCCAGCCATTCCATGGCGGGATTTTCGATTTTCATCTTCTCGAAAACCTCGGGGCTTAAAATATCCGAAAGGGCGCCCCGGATGACAAGGGTCGGCACATCGTTCAGGGCCTTGAAGAAGGGCCAGAGATCGACCGGTTCTTGCGCGGCCATCTGGTCGGCAAGCGCCTGACCGATTTTAAGATCGTAATTGAGACGGTAATTGCCGGCCTCCTTATCCGGAATGAAACTGACCGCTGTCTGCTTCATCCAGTCCTCGTCCGTGAGGTCGGGATAGGCAATGCCGTAGGTAGCCTTTTGCACGGAAACCGCCTCCGCCAGCGAGGAGAAGCGCACATCCTTGCCGATGTAATCGAGGATGCGCCCGCCGCCTTTCGTATCCACCTCCGGCCCGACATCGTTGAGGATGGCGGCGGCAATGAACTGTTTGGCAAGCCCGGCAAAGGCCATGGTGAGGAGCCCGCCGAGCGAGGTGCCGACGAAACAGGCTTTCGGAATCTCCTTCTGCATCAGGAAGGCATAGACATCGCCGACATAGACTTGTGGATTATATTGGCTGTAATCGGGATCGTAAGCAGACTTGCCCCGCCCCCGATAGTCGAGGGCATAGACTTTCCGATCCTTCGAATAACGGAGCGCGAAATCATGAAAGTCACCCGAATTCCGGGTGATACCGGAGAGGCAGACAAGCGGGCATTTCTCGCCCCCCTCACCATATTCGCGGTAATAGAGGTCCAATCCGTCATTGGATTTGAAATATTTTTCCCGGTAATCCATGGGCGCCTTTCCACTGGCTCGTTAAGCGACACCGATCATCGCGGGTAGATCGGCAAGGGTTGTAATTTCCGTATCGGGCGTGCCCGGCATTCGCTCCGGCGGCTGGCCGAACCGGTTGCACCAGATGACCTGAAAACCGAAGGCCTTCGCCGCATAGGCATCCCAGCCGTTGGAGGATTGAAAGGAAATCTCAGACGGCGAAACACCAAGCCGGTCCACGGCCAGTTGATAAACTTCCGGGGCGGGCTTGTAGATGCCAACCTCTTCAATCGAGAGGACGCCATCGAGTAAGGACCCGATCCCCGCATTCTCGACCGCGGCGGAGAGCATGTCCGGCGATCCGTTCGAAAGGATCGCGCATTTGATGCCGCCCGCTTTCAGGCGTTCCAGCATCGGCTTCGTATCGGGATAGGCGGAGAGTTTAAGATAAAGCGCCATCAGCCGGTCGCGCAAATCGGCGTCATCAATTCCGGCACTTTCCAGCGCGAAATCGAGCGCATCGCCGGTGACCTGCCAGAAATCCGCATGACGTTCTTGCAAGCTGCGAAGCCAGCTGTACTGAAGCTGTTTCAGGCGCCAGGTTTCGGATACCGCCGCCCATTTAACCCCAAGGGCGGCCTGTTCCTCGCGCGCGGCGGCATTAACATCGAACAGGGTGCCATAGGCGTCAAAAACGCAGGCCTTGATTTTCGTCGACAGGGTGCGGGTCATTCCATCTCCTTGCGGTATGCAGCAGGCGCCCGCTCATCATGTTGGCGAATTGTTCTTGTATTGCAAGAAAAGTTTACGTGAAGAGGAATGGTTGCATTCTGTTCCTAGTCAGCCAGGGGCACGATCCCTCGGGTGGCGCTGCCGATCTGTAAAAGGCCGGCCTGCCGACCTTTCAACCGTTCCCTGTAGACTTGCAGATTTTCAAGCACCCGCTGAACATAATTTCGTGTCTCGGAGTAGGGGATCAGTTCGATCCAGTCCACCATGTCGATCTCGCTGGTCCGGGGATCGCCCCAGTCCTTGATCCAGCGACGGACATTGGCGGGCCCGGCATTATAGGCGGCGATGGCGAGTACATAGGAGCCGTCGAAATCGGAAATCAGTCCCGCAAGATACGAACTGCCAAGCAGGGTGTTATAGCCCGGATCGTCGGTCAGCAGCCGTTTCTCGTAATTCACGTTGAGGCGGCGCGAAACCACCTTTGCCGTGCCCGGCATCAACTGCATCAGGCCGCGTGCGCCGACATGGGAAACGGCATCGGCGGCAAAGGCGCTTTCTTGCCGGGTAATGGCATAGATCAGCGGTTGCTCGATCGGCGGGTTATCGGCATGACCATAGGCGGGCGTCGGCCAGTTCAATTCGGGAAGCTCGGTCCCGCGCTGCGCGGCACGCTTGGCAATGGCAATGGCGTAATCGGGCCGACCGATCCCGGTCGCAAGATTGGCGAGAT
>SBHH01000019.1 GCA_006226265.1 Alphaproteobacteria bacterium
GGCTTAAACTTTTGGAAATATCTCTTGGCTAGAATGTTGACATTTGTAAACAAAATAATATATGTTTTGAGTGCCTCATGACGAGAGCGCGGCACCCCGACAAACATATTGAAAGCGCTGTCAGATATGCGGAAGCGAATGGATGGACGGTCAAGATGTCTAACGGGCATGCCTGGGGACGGTTATATCGCCGGTTTCATGACCGGGAAGGTTGTATCATCACTGTCTGGTCAACGCCCCGAAATCCACAAAATCACGCGAAAGCCATTATGCGATCGGTTGGGCGGTGCCCACATGAGGAGGAATGATAGTGAAGCTGTATGAATTTGCCATTATCGCATCCGGTCAGGATATAGAGGACGAAGCCTTCACGGATGCGGTTTTCGAGGTCGGCTGCGATGATGCCACCTTATCGTTTCAGAAAGGGGTTATCGTTGTGGAGTTCGCCCGCGAGTCAACTTCCTTTGCACAGGCCATCTGGTCGGCCTGCGCCCAATTGCAGAAGACGGGCCTTAAAATTGAGCGGATCGAGCCTGACTATCTGGTCAGCCTGTCGGAAATTGCGGATCGCTCAAATTTGAGCCGACAGGCAATTTCTCTCTACATCCGGGGGGAGCGGCAACAGGGCTTCCCGAACCCGACAGCCAAAGTAACCTCGAAGCATCCTCTATGGGACTGGCCGCAGGTGGCCGACTGGTTGTTCCGGCATAGCGGTCTCGACAAGGACAGTGTGGTTCAGGCGCGGGTGGTGAAGGAGGCAAATCTCCTGATCGGGACTCTCGACGCCGCAGACAATGGCTTTATCGCGCGGCTGGAACAATGCGAGGCCGCTGAAATTCTTCATTAACTCCCCGTCTCGACGGCTTTCCAGTATTGGGTGTTGAGCTTGCCGATGAGGTGGTCGTGCCAGCTGCCGAGGCATTCCTTGAAGGTGGTGTTGCCCGCAATTGTCTGCTTGTCGCAGCGCTGGATCACGGCGTCGGCTTCGGTTTTCGCAGGTGTGCTGAAGGCCGCATTTTCCTTCAAGGCCGCAAAGGAGGCGAGGGAGGTCGCACGTTCTTCCTTGCTCGCATGGCCCTGGAAGGGGAGACGGTTAATGACTTGCGTGACAAGTTCAGCCGCCTTTCGTTTTTCCCCGTCCTGATCGACCATTCGATCCGCGAGCAGGCGAAGCGGCCCGGTTGTGAGCGCGATATCGGCCGGTGTTTGCGGGTTTCTATCATCCGGCGCCGGCACGGGAACGAGCGTTACATGCGCGGGCACCGAGACTTCAAGGCGGAGGGGACCAAGGGCGCGGATGGTTTTCTCGGGAAAAGTGACGCGTACCATGTTATGGCCCCGCGCGGCGCGGATATCGAGCTTGAGATTGGGAAGGGCGATTTTCTCCCCCGTTTCCGTCACCATGGAAATGTCGAGCCGGTTACCCGCAGGCAGATAATAGGCCGTACCCTTGTCGGGGCTGCCGCGATGCTCCTGCAGGCAGATGGTGGTGAGCTCGGCCGCGCATTCGCCGCGTTCGCAGCGCATCGGAACCTCGATATCGGTGGCCGCGACGGCGAGGATTTGCGGCGCGGCCTCTGCCCGGGATATGGGCAGGAAAAACATCAGGGAAACGCCAATTGCGGGGATCGTGAGGGCCGACAACGCTTTCTTAAAGAAGGCGCGGGTTGGAAATCTGGTACGGGAACAGTCAGTCATGGCTCTGCTCCTTCATCCGGAAGAAATATATATCAGGATAAAATGATATGCAGGCCCGGTCAAGCCGGAAGGCAGGCGTATCCGTTCGAAAAGGCGCGCGGAAACCCTAGTCCAGCGGGTCGATTTCCACTTCGCGCTGGCGGATCGGCTGGAAGCCGAAGCGCTGATACATCGGGAGGGCCTTCGGATGATCGAGGGTGCAGGTATTGACGGTGACGCGCTCCGGTCCCTTGCTCCAGGCCTGTTCGAGCGCCCAGTTGAGCATATAGGGGCCAAGCTTCATGCCGATAAATTCCGGCATGATGCCGAAATAGGCAAGGTCGATGACTTCGGGCATATTGAGGGTGTTAAGCTCCGCATAGCCTGCGGGAACGCCCCGGATATAAAGGACGTAAAGCTCCGTTTCCGGGCGGGAGATAATGGTTTCAAGCTCCGCATCGCTCAAAAGCTTGCGGTCGACCCAGCCCCAGTCCTTGCCCACGGCGTCATAGAGAAAACGGTAGAAGGAAACGGTCGGGTTCTCCGCGCGGATGATCGCATGGGGGACGGCCGGGGCGGGCAGATGGGCCGCCTGCATCCGGTCGCGCATTTCCAGAAAAGTGATAATAACGGGCCATTTCCCGCTGGCGGTCGGGGTCGGAGGACGTTTGATCGGCATGACTAAGATTATTTACTTTCCGGTTTCGACTGGCGTGCTTTCATCGAGGGCCCATTCGGTCCAGGATCCGTCATAGACGGCAACGCGCTGATGGCCGACAAGATGCAGGCCAAAGGCGAGGACGCAGGCCGTAATACCCGACCCACAGGATGTAATCACGGGCTGTTTCAAATCAACCCCGGCCTTCACGAACTCGGCGTGAAGCTCTTCCGACGGGCGAAAGGTGGCATCGGCCGGATTTAGAAGGTTGGTGAAAGGCAGGTTGAGGGAATTCGGGATATGGCCACCCCGGAGCCCTTCACGGGGTTCCGGCTCTGACCCGTCGAACCGCCCGCCAGACCGGGCATCCAGCAGCTGTTCGCGCGCCGTGTCGATATTGCGAAGGACCTGGTCTTTTTCGCGGAGGAGGAAGCTGTTGGTGCGGGCGGTGAAGTGACGCTCTACCGGCATGACGGGGACGTCATCTGTGGCGCGTCCCTCCGCCTTCCATTTCGGCAGGCCGCCATCCAGAATGGCGACATCCTGATGGCCAAAGAGGCGGATCAGCCACCAGGCGCGCGCGGCGCTCATCAGGCCTGCGCCATCATAAATGATGATGCGGTTGCCATCGCCAAGGCC
>SBHH01000340.1 GCA_006226265.1 Alphaproteobacteria bacterium
ATGATGGACAGCCTTTTCTGATCGCGCATCGTATCACTATCCATCGTGGTGCGTTTCCGCCTGATCTTGATATCGCCATCGGACGAGATTTTCAGGTCATAGACGCTATGCCCCGGAAAAACCTCCGACGCCTCACCGCGGCTTCGGTAGACAACAAAGTTGCACCTGACCCGCGTCTGGCCCTCCTCGCCCGCTTCCACCTCCACATTGTGGATCATGTGGCGGACGATGGCGCGCGGATATTCCGCATGGGCCTGCTTCTTCATAAGGCGCTGCGCCCGAGCCGTCAGACGGTGGTGATCGTCATAGACGAGGAAAAGCGTCTTGCCTGGCGCCCCATCCGGATCGTCCAACGGCGGGATCAGATATTCGCCATCCTCGGAGAAGAGCGTCGCCCATTCAATGAGCTTCCATTCATCGAGGAAGCGCGCTTCCCGATACAGGAAATCTTCGGCATCCTGCCGCGACAGCACATATGCCGCGCTTTGTACGGAACTTTGTAAATTCATGGCCCCTGTAACTCCGATTTATCCCGTGCTGCCATCACCTGGCGCCAGCGACGCCAGAAGGTACGCAACTGCAGTTCTTCTGTTTTTGACGGGTTGTTGGTCCGCATACCGCGGGAGCAATCGTTCCAGCCGCCTGCGGCATAACCCTTCTGCGCCGATTCCAGCATTTCCACATCGTCCGGCGTTGCAAAACCGGCCGGGCCGAGGAATTCGACAAAGTTGCGCATCCGCCGGTCGCGGGAGGCTTCGGATTCCCCGGTAGGCGCCAGCGTCCAGCTGTTGATATTCATCCGCCCCGGCGCCACCGGATAGTAAGTCCGGACGGTCACGGCCATGATGTCGTTAATGACAAGGTTCGGGAAGATGATCATGTTCCGGTCGCCCTGCGCGACCACCTTGCCCCGCTCCGGGCCAAGACGGTTCATGATTTCCTTTTCCAAAGCTTCCACTTCTGCGCGGGACTTCTCACCCCAGCCCGGCACCCAGCGCGCGTAGGGACGCCCCCAAGGAAGCGCACCGATGGACTCGCTGACCGCATGTCCATTACCGAGATTTTTCACCCATCCGACTGTACCGACCTCCCGGACCTTTTTCGGGCCGCCGTCGCGATCGCGCAAATAATCGAAATAGGTACTGTGGGTTGGTGCCCCGTGATATCCGTCGACGCTGTTTTCCGTCAGCATCTTCCAGTTGGCGTCGGCGCTGTATTCCTGCGCGCCTCCAATGATTTCCATGCCGTTCGGCCCCTGATCCGCCACATAAGCGAGATAATCTCCGGCCCCGGCGAGATAATCGACCAAGGGTTCTGTCTTCTTGCTGAAGCAGACAAAAATAAAGCCCTTAAACACATCGAACTGCTCGACGCGCATGAGGTCAAGCTCACCATTATCGTTTGCTTCAGGCGGCAAGGCGTCGCGCCCCGGCATATTGACCAGTTCACCTTTTACATTGAACGCCCAAGCATGATAGGGACAGACGAAACCGCCGCCGTTACCCCGCCGTTCTCGACAGACCTTGGCGCCGCGATGGGTGCAGGTGTTATAAAAAACATGCAACTCACCCTCCTTGTCCCGCGTCAGCAGAAGCGGACGGCCGGCCACATCCCTCGAAACGTAGGAACCCGGTGTCAGCACTTCTGATGTATGCGCCAAATAAAGCCAACATTGACCAAAAATCCGCTCACGCTCGATGGCCAGCACGTCTTCCCCGGTGAATACGGTTCTGTCTACCTGGAAACGGGCATTCGCACGATCATCATTGATCATTCCGGCTAGCCAATCGTTCCCACGACCGGGTACGTCAAATGCGTTCATCTACAATGACCTCCTGTTACATCATCGGCACCGCAACCTTCATGTTTCTTGCTTATCTGTTGGGGTGCCAACTCATCTTGTGTCATTGACTGTACGGTATTCGTTTTGGACCAGCAAGGCCCTCAGGAATTTCCACATATATGAATAAACATCTGTAAATCCGCTGAATTTTAAGGCTCCTAGACCGCACAATTCTGCAGTTTTTTCAAAGCCGTGACAGAATATCCGGAACAGGGCATCGTCATTGATTTTTCCTGTAATCATGGTCACTTGTCGTCCTCGAGGCCGTGCTGAAAACTCCTGCTGAAAGGCATCAGAAACGGGCTTTAAATCTGAACTGAGGCGGATGTTCTCCAGCTCCCTCATGCGTTTCAGTCATGCTGAGCAACTTTACAGCCTCTGAAGCTGGAGCTACCATCATTCCTTGCCGAGGATCTCCCCGGTCCCCGGAAATTTCATTTCATTCGCAAATTTCAAAGCAGTAAAAACTATGGGTGGAATTATCAAATCAACCGGGCGCACCTTCCAGATTCTGGAGCATTTCGAAACGGTCTGCCGCCCGATGGCGTTAAAAGAAATCGCCGGGCATTTCGACTGGCCGATTTCGAGCACAGCCGCGCTTTTAAAAAGCCTGCTTCTGCTCGGTTATCTCGATTATGACCGTTTCAGCCAGACCTATATGCCAACAATGCGGCTTTCGACGCTTGGCCACTGGGTTGGGGAAGCTCTCTTTCAGAACAACTCCGTTCTCGACCTCATGCGGACCCTGCACGAAGCGACCGGCGAGACCATCACCCTTGGCACACAGAGCGATCTTCATGCGCAGCATGTGCATGTCCTTCCCTCCTCCCATCCTGTGCAGGTGGTCATGCGGCCAGGCGTTGTGCGATCCTTGACGAGAAGCGGCCTTGGGTCGCTGCTGCTGTCCGCGCGATCAGACGATATGATTGAACTGCTGCTCCGCCGCTGCAATATTCTGGAACCGAACCCCGAGAATAAAGTGAAGCTGCCGGAATTAATGGCCCGCGTTAATCAGGTCAGGCGGCAAGGCTTTGTGCATGTCAGCAATGCAATTGCGCCCGGCGTTTCCATCGTCGGCATGCTGATCCCGACGACCAATCTCAACCGGGTCTTCTCCATCAATGTCCTCG
>SBHH01000238.1 GCA_006226265.1 Alphaproteobacteria bacterium
ATGCCGGAAAATTATGGCCGCATTTTGTGAAAACTCAGGAAACCCGCCGATGAAGACCCTCGATCCCCGTTATCCCTCGACCCGCATGCGCCGCGTCCGCCGGACCGACTGGTCCCGCCGTCTGGTCGCGGAAAATGCGCTGACGCCCGATGACCTGATCTGGCCGGCCTTCGTGCATGAGGGGGATAACCTCGCGGTCGAAATCCCCTCCATGCCGGGAGTGAACCGGTTGAGCGTCGATCTCCTCATTCCCGCCGCGAAGGAAGCCGCGAGCCTCGGCATTCCGGTGATCGCCCTTTTCCCGGCGATCGAGCAGGGCCTTAAATCCGAGGACGGAAGGGAAGCGGCGAACCCCGATAACATCATCTGCAAGGCGATCCGGGCCCTCAAAGACGCGGTGCCGGAGATGGGGATCCTTTGCGATGTCGCGCTCGATCCCTTCACGACGCATGGGCAGGACGGGCTTCTGGAAGACGGCTATGTGGTCAATGACCGGACGATCGATGCGCTGATTGAACAGACCCTCAATCAGGTCAATGCGGGCTGCGATATCATTGCGCCGTCCGACATGATGGACGGGCGCATCGGCGCGATCCGCGCGGCTTTGGAGGAAGAAGGCCATATCAATACGCAGATCATGGCCTATGCGGCGAAATATGCCTCCGGCTTCTACGGGCCGTTCCGTGATGCGGTCGGCTCCACCGGCAATCTCGGCCGGGGCGACAAGCGGACCTATCAGATGAACCCCGCCAACAGCGACGAGGCGTTGCGCGAGGTTGCCCTCGATATCAACGAGGGGGCCGATATGGTCATGGTGAAGCCCGGCATGCCCTATCTTGATATCTGCCGCCGGGTGAAGGACGAGTTCGGCGTGCCGACCTTCGCCTATCAGGTCTCGGGCGAATATGCGATGCTGGCGGCGGCGGGTCTGAACGGCTGGCTCGACCGGGACAGGGTGGTCATGGAAAGCCTGCTCGGCTTCAAGCGGGCGGGCTGCGACGGCATCCTCACCTATTTCGCGGTCGAAGCCGCGAAGAACCTGCAAGGCTAGATTTTACCGTCCGCCCGACGCATCGAGAAGCGCGCCGGTAACGTAGGAGGCTTGCTCCGACAGCAGCCAGAGGGCCGCGTCGGCGATCTCCTTGGCCTCCCCGCCCCGCTGCATGGGAACGGCGCCCTTGACCCGCTCGACCCGGCCGGGCTGCCCGCCGCTTGCATGAATATCGGTATAGATGACGCCGGGACGAACCGCATTCACACGGATACCCTCCGCCGCCACTTCTTTCGCAAGGCCGATGGTCATCACGTCAATCGCGCCCTTGGAGGCCGCATAATCCACATATTCGCCGGGACTGCCGAGCTTCGCCGCGACGGAGGAAATATTGACGATCCCGCCGCCCGCGCCGCCATGGGCCGTTGACATGCGCTTCACCGCCTCCCGCGCACAGAGGAAGGGGCCGGTGATGTTGGTCGCGAACATCCGCTCCAACCGATTGACGCTCATTTCCTCGACTTTTTGTGCTCGATCCACGATCCCGGCATTATTGACGAGTGCGGCAAGAGGTCCAAGCTCCGCATCCACGGTCTCAAAAAGTTTCAGGATATCGGCCTCCGTCGCCATGTCGGCCTGGACCGCGATTGCCTTGCCACCCATGGCGGTGATTTCGGCGACCACTTCGGCGGCAGCGTCCCGGTTGCTCCGGAAATTGACGCAGACCTCATAGCCCCTGTTGGCGGCGCCAAGGGCGATGGCCTTGCCGATCCCCCGGCTGCCGCCCGTGACGATCAGTGATTTCCCCATCAGATATTCCTTCCGTGCAGTGCGCGTTCCATATCCTCAATGAGGTCTTCCGCCTTTTCAATACCGATGGAGAGACGGAGGAGGTCTTCGGGACAGGGCGTCCCCTCCCCTTCGATGCTGGCGCGATGCTCGACCAGGCTCTCGACCCCGCCCAGGGACGTCGCCCGCTTGAAAAGCTGCAGCCGGCCCGCGACCGCCATGGCCGCTTCCGCGCCCCCTTCGATACAAATGCTCATCATGCCGCTGAAGCCGCCCGACATCTGCTTCTTCGCAATCTCATGCCCCTCAAAAGATTTAAGGCCCGGATAGAGCACGGCGCGCACGCCCTTCCTGCCATCAAAATATTCCGAGATCGCCATGGCATTTTCCGACGCCCGGGCGACGCGGACATGCAGGGTGCGCATGCCGCGAAGAAGAAGCCAGGCCTCGAACGGGCCCGGAATGGCGCCACCGGCATTGCGGTTCACGCGAACCCGCGCCCAGAAGTCGTCTTCCTTCGCCGTGATCAGGGCGCCCGCGAGCACATCGCTATGGCCGTTTAAATATTTAGTCGCCGAATGCATGACGATATCCGCGCCGAGGGCAAGCGGCTGGGTCAAAAGCGGCGTCGCCACCGTATTATCGACGGCAAGATGCGCGCCCGCGGCCTTCGCGACCCGCGCCCATCCCGCGATATCATCGACGACCCAGGTCGGATTGGCAGGGGTTTCCAGCCAGAGAAGCTTCGTCTTGCCCGGAATGACCGCGTCCTCCAGCGCTGTGAGGTCGCCGTTCGGTACGAAGGAAACCTCGATCCCCCAGCTTTTCGCGACCGTCAGCAGCCAGTTCCGGAAACTCCAGTACATTACGGCGGGGGCAATCATGTGATCGCCCGGGCGAAGCGCCTGCACGACCGCGAGCGCCGCCGACATGCCGGACGAAAAGAGCAGGGCCTCCTTGCCGCCTTCAAGCGCGGCGAGCAACTGCTGCGGCTGATCGAAATTGGGGTTGTGATCGCGGGTATAAACGCGGCCTGACGGATAACTGCCGTCCACTTCGCGTTCATAAGTCGTGCTCGGGAAAATGCCAGGGATCACGCTTTTATGCTCCCCTTCCAGCCAACCAAGGGCCTGCGCGGTCAGGGTTTCAACACCAAGTTTCTTAGTTTCGTCTGCCACGGTCTTCTTCCTCAC
>SBHH01000138.1 GCA_006226265.1 Alphaproteobacteria bacterium
GCAAGCTGCAGTGGAAGGTCGACTGGGCGATGCGCTGGCATGCGCTGGACGTGGATTATGAGATGGCGGGCAAGGACCTTATCGACAGTGTCACGCTGTCGAGCAAGATCGTCCGTATTCTCGGGAAACAGCCGCCGGAGGGCTTTAATTATGAGCTTTTCCTCGATCAGGAGGGGAAGAAAATCTCGAAGTCCAAGGGCAACGGCATCACTATCGAGGAATGGCTGAAATATGCCTCGCCGGAGAGCCTGTCGCTCTATATGTACCAGAACCCGAAGAAGGCGAAGCGGTTGCATTTCGATGTCATCCCGAAGGCCGTTGATGAATATTTCTCCTTTCTGGAAAAATTCCCGGCGCAGGAAGCGAAGCAGCAATATGCGAACCCGGCCTGGCATATTCATAACGGCACGCCGCCGACGGAACTGTTGCCGCTCACTTTCGGTATCCTGCTCAATCTCGCGGGTGTCGTGAACGCGAGCGAGCCCTCGGTTCTTTGGGGCTTCATCTCCCGCTATGCGGACGGGGCGAGCCCGGAAACGAACCCCGAGCTCGACAAGCTCGTTGGTTACGCCATCGCCTATTACCATGACTTCGTGAAGCCGACGAAACAATATCGCCCGCCGACCGAAAAGGAGCGGGCGGCGCTTGCCGATCTGGTCACCTATCTTAAAAGCATTCCAAAGAATACGGATGCGGCGGATATCCAGAACGGCGTGTTCGAAATCGGGAAAACCCACGAATTCGAAAATCTGCGCGACTGGTTCAAGGCGCTTTACGAGGTGCTGCTGGGACAGTCCCAGGGGCCGCGGATGGGCTCCTTCATTGCGCTTTACGGGGTGGAAGAAACCATCGCCCTGATCGAGCGGGTCCTGAACGGAGAGGAACTGGGCGCGGCCTGACCCGCGCCCGGTCATTTCATGTATGAACGTTAGAAGAGCTGGCTGCTCTTTGAGAAGTCCATATACATTTCGCGGAGCTTGCGGGCGATAGGGCCCGGCTGGAATTCCTTGTTTTCAACGCGGGTGACCGGCATGACCTTGCCGAAGTTGCCGCTGTTGAAGACCTCGTCCGCATTCAAAACGTCTTCGCGGGACATGAAAGTTTCCTGAACCTCGATCCCGGCTTCCTCGGCGAGTTTCTTGACCCGGCTTCGGGTGATACCGGCAAGGAAACAGCCGGTCGCCGCCGGTGTGAAAGCGACACCGTCCTTCACTGTCCAGAGGTTGGAGGTCGCAAATTCTGCCACATTGTCATTCGCATCCAGCATGATCGCATTGTCGAAACCAGCATTCCGGGCGGCGGCAATCGCACGGCCCGAGTTCGGATAGAGGCAGGAGGCCTTGGCATCCGTCGGCGCCATGTCGCGAGCGGGACGGCGGAGGTCCGAAAAATGGGCGGAGAAGCCGGTCGCTTCCGGCATCGGGCTGTCATAGACGGCAAGAATGAACTCGGCGCTGTCCGGCTCCGGATCGATGAAGCCGCCACGGGCAAAATACATTGGGCGGATGTAAAGCTCGGATTCTTTCGGCAGCTTGCGAACCGCCTGCTTGCACAGATCAAGGACTTCTCCGTCCTCCATCGTCGGGATCATGCCAAGCGCTTTCGCGGAACGGCCGAGCCGCTGGCAATGCAGATCGAGATCGGGCGCCATGCCCTGATAGGACCTTGCGCCATCGAAAACGGTGGAGGCCATCCAGAAGGAATGATCCATGGGGCCGATCACCCGCGGGCATTCATCATACCAGTCGCCATTGTAGAAGTAGACACCAGCCATGTGTGAAATTCCTTTTAACGTGAGGAGATCAACCTCTAGCAGATTATTTCATCGGGAGGCAAGGGTGAGTTCCGATTACCAGAATAGCGCCCGCCATTTTTTCTGTTCAAGAAAGCACAATTTCTGTAGGGTCCGCGGCAGTAAAAACTTAAATACAATCCGGCGGAAATGATGACGATCATCTATCATATGGCAGACAGGGATGACTGGCAGACGGCGGTCAAAAAGGGCCGTTATGAAGGAACGCCTGTCGACAAACAGGACGGCTTCATTCATTTTTCAACCGCCGAAACGGTCGCGGAAAGCGCGGTGAAGCATCGCGCGGGCGTTCAAAATCTGCTACTGATCGCGGTCCCGGCGGAGGCGCTCGGGGACAGCCTTAAATGGGAACCGGCGCGGGGCGGCATTCTCTTTCCGCATCTTTACGGCGGTCTTGATCCCGAACTTGCAAGCTCCGTCACCGATTTGCCGCTCGGAGCCGATGGGCTCCATATCTTTCCGGATTTGGACTGACGCGCATGGCCTTTCCCTATTCTCTCCTCCGACCGCTGCTCTTCCAACTGGAGGCGGAGACGGCGCATAACTTCTCGCTCCGGGCGCTGAAATCGGGATTGCTGCTCGCGGTTTCCAATGCACCGGATCCGATCCTGAAGACCCGCCTGTTCGGGCTTGAATTCCCGAACCCGGTTGGCCTTTCGGCGGGCTATGACAAGAACGGCGATGTCCTCGATGCGCTCGCGGGCCTTGGCTTCGGCTTTGCGGAGGCAGGGAGCGTCACCCCTCTTGCGCAAGACGGAAATCCCAAACCCCGCATTTTCCGGCTTCCGGAAGACCAGGCGGTGATCAACCGGCTCGGTTTCAATAACCGGGGGCTCGAGACGGCAGCGGCAAATTTTGGAAACCGGCGTAAAGGCTTCATCGTCGGCGCCAATCTCGGCGCGAACAAGCTGAGCGAGGACCGAATTGCCGACTATGTGACGGGGATGCGGCGGCTTGCCCCGCTCGCCGACTATGTGACGGTGAATATCTCCTCCCCCAACACGCCGGGCCTTCGGGCGCTGCAAGGCAAGGCGGAGCTTGAAGAATTGCTGGGCCGCCTGATGGCCGCGAGATCGGATATGACGGCGACGGGTGCGGCATCCTTCCCGCTTCTACTTAAAATCGCACCGGACCTTACTGAAGACGATAAGGCGGATATCGCGGCTGTGGCGCTTGAAAGCGGACTTGATGGACTTATTGTCACCAACACGACGATCACGCGGCCGGAAACCCTTCGGAATGTGCAAAAAGGGGAGACGGGCGGATTGAGCGGTCAGCCCTTGAAGGAGCTTTCTTTGAGCGTGTTGAAAGACATGTATCGCGCGACGAGTGGGAAAATTCCGCTCATCGGCGTCGGCGGCATTCAGAACGTGGAGGATGCCTATGCTCGTATCCGGGCAGGGGCGTCTCTCATCCAGATTTACAGCGCCATGGTCTATAAAGGCCCATATCTTGCCGCCGATATCGCCAAGGGTCTGGCCGCTTGCCTCAAGGCAGATGGCTTCTCCTCGATTGCCGAGGCCGTCGGGGTTGATACGCCGCTTTCCTAGAAGCTCGGCGGGGTGCAGGCGCTTACGACAATCGTCTCTTCCTCCCCGATGCAGCGGAAGCGGTGCGGGCGATGGCTTTCGAAATAATAGGCATCGCCTTTTTTCAGGATTTTCTTGTCCGATCCGACTGTGACTTCCAACCGGCCGGAGACGATGACGCCGGCTTCCTCCCCTTGATGGCTCAACATGCTGCGGCCCGTATCCGCGCCCGGCGCATAAACCTCATGCAGGACCTGCAGCGCCTTGCCTGTCAAATCGCGGCCGATCTGGCGGTAGGAGATTTTCCCCTCCGACAGCTCGGTGAGTTCCTCGCGCGCGAAGAAGATTTTCGGATGGGCGGAAAATTCATTCGCAAAGAAATCGGAAAGTGCAATCGGAAAGCCATCGAGGACTTTCTTGAGCGAGCCGACCGCCGGGCTCGTGCGGTTCTGCTCGATCATCGAGATCATACCGTTGGTCACGCCGACGCGCTTCGCCAGTTCCCGTTGCGACAGGCCATGTTGCTCGCGCAGGCTGCGGAGCCTGGCCCCGAGATCGAACTCGCTCATCCTTATCTCCCTGATTCGAACATGTGTTTAATATTTTAAACGGGAAAATCGCATCCGAAAAAGAAAAATCGCAAAATTTTGCCATTGAATTTTGGGCTTGTCTTAAAAAGCGATCCGGATATCGTGATTTTGTCTTTAACAGGAGAGATGAAAATGTCCGACAGCGCCGCCCCGTCCCCCAACAATCTTGATGCCTTCTGGATGCCGTTCACGGCCAACCGGCAATTCAAATCCAACCCGCGCATGCTGGTGAGCGCGAAGGGCATGTATTACACGAATATCGAAGGACAGCAGATTCTGGATGGCACGGCGGGTCTCTGGTGCTGTAACGCGGGCCATGCGGAGCCTCGCATCGTCGAGGCGGTTGCGAAGCAGATCGCGGAGCTTGACTATGCGCCGTCCTTCCAGATGGGCCATCCGAAAGCCTTTGAGCTTGCGGCGCGCGTCACCAGCATGTTCCCCGCCGAGCTCGATCATATGTTCTTTACCAATTCAGGATCGGAATCCGTCGATACCGCGCTTAAAATTGCGCTTGCTTATCACCGCGCCCGGGGCGAGGGAACGCGCACCCGACTGATCGGCCGGGAGCGGGGCTATCACGGCACCGGTTTCGGCGGTATTTCCGTTGGCGGCATCGTTGCCAACCGCCGGACGTTCGGCACCATGCTGACCGGCGTCGATCATCTGCCGCATACGCATCTGCCGGAAAAGAACGCGTTCAGCCGGGGTGTGCCGGAATATGGCGCCGAACTTGCGGATGAGCTGGAGCGGATCGTCGCGCTTCATGATGCCTCTACCATCGCGGCGGTGATTGTCGAGCCGATTGCCGGATCGACGGGTGTGATCCTGCCGCCGAAGGGCTATCTGGAGCGGCTTCGCAAGATTTGCGACAAGCATGGCATCCTGCTGATTTTCGATGAGGTCATTACCGGCTTTGGCCGTCTCGGGACGCCCTTTGCGACCGATTTCTTCGGCGTGAAGCCGGACCTCGTCACGCTTGCCAAGGGGCTGACGAGCGGCACCATCCCGATGGGCGGCGTCATCTGCTCGAAAGAGATTTACAACGCCTTCATGACCGGTCCTGACAATATGATTGAGCTGTTCCACGGCTATACCTATTCCGGGCATCCGGTGGCCGCAGCGGCGGGCCTCGCGACCCTCGATACCTATAAGGAGGAAGGCCTGTTCGAACGCGCGAACGCCCTCGCGCCTTACTGGGAGGATGCGGTTCACTCGTTGAAAGGCACGCGCCATGTGACGGATTTGCGCAACCTCGGCCTGATCGGCGCGATCGAGCTTGAAAGCATGCCGGACAAGCCGACGGTCCGCGCCGTCAATGCCTTCAAGAAATGCTACGAGAAGGGCGTCATGATCCGGACCACGGGCGATATCATCGCGCTCTCCCCGCCGCTGATCGCGGAGAAGAACCATGTCGACCAGATTTTCGAGACAATCCGCTCCGTTCTCAACGAAATCGAATAGGCGCCGGACCATATAGAATTAAGAAAAGGGGCCCGAGCGGCCCCTTTTTATTGGCTCTGGTGGCGGTTCAGGCAAAGGCTTTCCGTAACGCCTCAACCCCTTCCTTGATGCAGGTTTTTGCTTCATCAATTGCGCCGCCAAGATTGATGAAGCCATGGATCATGCCGGAATAATGGGTATAGCTCGCCGCACCGCCTTCTTCATTGAGGCGCTCGGCATAGGCCTTGCCTTCATCCTGCAACGGATCGTAACCCGCCGTCTGGATGAGTGCAGGGGGCAGATCTTTCAGGCTTTCCGCAAGCAGCGGCGAGGCGCGCCAGTCAAGCTGATCTGCGTCATCGTTGAGGTAATGCCCCCGGAACCATTGCATCAGCGGCTTGGTAAGGAAATATCCCTCCCCATAGGCGTTGTGGGACGGGGCGTTCATGCGCATATCTGTCGCCGGGTAAATCAGCCATTGGAAGCGCGGCATATAGCTGCCTTCCTCCCGCGCAACGAGGCAGACGACAGCGGAAAGATTACCACCCGCGCTATCGCCGCCCACAGCAATTTTCTCGGTGTCGCCGCCGAAATCGGCGATGTTATCGACGGTCCAGTTAAGCGCCGCATAGGCATCGTCGACCGCCGCCGGGAAACGATGCTCCGGCCCCATCCGGTAGTCCACGGAAATAACGACGAACGGGCCGTCATTGGCGATCATGCGGCAGAGGCCGTCGTGGGTATCCGGGCTGCCGATGACCCAGCCGCCGCCATGGTAATAGATGAGGACGGGCAGCGCCCCCTCCATGCCGATCGGTTGATAAATCCGCGCCGGGATATCGCCATGCGGCCCTGGAATGGCGACATCGATGGATTTTCCGATATCGATATCTTTGAGACTGAGCGTCTTTGCGCGCTCCTCATAAACGGCCTTGGCTTCATCAGCGGAAAGTTCGTTAAGCTCCGGCAGCCCCTTTTCCTTGGCCACATCCAGAACCCATTGCACCTGTGGATCAAGTGTCATTTCCATTCCCCCTTCTCTTTGTATTATTATCGTTGCAGAACCCCCAGACCAGCCGGGACCGCGGAGCGGGTTTCACCGATCCACTCTTTCCCATAAGTGTAAAACTCAGTAGAGGCGATTGGGAAGCAGTTTTTCCATCAAATCCTCAAGAGAGAGCCCGTCCTCCCAGCCATAGTCATCTGCGATCTGGTCGATCATGCGCTGGCGGAAATTATCCTTGTCCGCGCGCGGATGGTAATGTGCGGCCCTTCGCATCTCCTCTAGCGTCGTGCGGACGGCTGTATAGAGATAGGGGGAGAGCTCCGCGCGTTCATAGAGCCGTTGAAGGCCAAGATAGCCCCGGCCGGAGGTCAGCGAAATCACCCGCTTCTTGGAAATACCGGAGCGATAGCCCAAAGCGGCGGCAAAGAAGGAATGATTATCCGTCAGAAGACAGCGCAGCATCAGCGTGGCCGTAAGGCGCCCGTCGCGATGCAGGGATATGCACATCTTGCGCTGTTCATGATCGGTCATCCGGCGGTTCAGCGATTTACAAAGCGCCTTTTCCCGGGCATTGACGATCATGCGGGGCGAAGTGCGCTCCGACATGCGGGCCTTTTCCTCCAGGACCTTCTTGTATTCGTCCGATACCATGTCGCACAGGCGTCCGATAACACGGTTCGGCAGATAGTTGCGGCGGATCATCAGCTTCTGGATTGTCTCCACCGTGCCGAAACGGTCAATGATCTTGCTATATCCTTCTTCGCCGATGAGGGCGGTTTCGTTTGTCAGGCTTACCTGCACCGCCGGGTAGCAGCCGTTTTCTGCAATCCAGCGGTTAACGTGACGGCCCGTATGGTGGCGTCCGGCGATGGCGGTCTGTTTCGCATCGCTTGCGCTCTGCAGAAATTCAAGCAGGTCCTCGTCAGTGAACAGCGGTGATTGCTCGACAAGAGGCAGGGAAACCTCGTCAATATCCCGGGCAAGGCGCAGTGCAAGGTCGCGCGGCAGGAACTCGCAATCGCGGACGGCTTCCGAAATGGCGCGGCGGACAGATGTCTCGAAATCCTGAACCAGATGCTCAAGAATGGCACGGGTAAGCTCTAGGTCCTCCTCGATCATTGAATGATTAGCGAAGCCTTCCGCAACCATTTGCGCGGTCTTAAGGCGCGCGTTTGGGGACATGCCGCTGAACAGGTCGGCAATGCGCGCCTCATAGCCTTGTGTCGTTAACATAATGGATGGCATCGAACCGCACCGAAAAAGTCATACCTTAACGAGTTGCGGGTTAAAATGACGTTACAAAATGGCTAAAATCTGGCAGAAAAGGCTTTACGGTTGAATGATCCCTTTGATCTCGCGAAACTGGCGAAGCGCGAAGGAATCGGTCATTCCGGCAACGAAATCAGTGATTTCCAGAAGCCATTCATAGCGTGAGCGCGTCGCTGTCCGGCTCCCCGGGAAAAGATGCATCAGAACAGTTGAGCGCGGATTCATGGGCTTGCCGTCTTTCTGGTTCCGTTCCCAGTCGAGATTCGCTGAATAAAAGGCGTCAAGCACTGTCGTCAGAACCTCGGCTCCGCTTAATTCGGCCTGTATCCGTTCGCGATGATGATAAATCTCTCGCTGGCAGAGGGCATCGATTTCCTTGAACAGCGGTGCGCGCCGGGAATGGTGCAGGAGGTCTCCCTGGAATTTTCCTTCCAGAATTTCGCGCTCGCTCTCTTTAAAGATATCCGAAACCTCGCCGATCAGACGGCCGATGCATTTGGCCCGGAGATAGGAAATCCGTTCCGAATTATCGCTTACTTCCGAATAGCGTTTCGGGGGCTCGCCAAGAATGCGGATCATCAAATCTTCTGTCTCTGCATAATTGAGGCGGCCGAGCTTGTAGCCATCCTCGATATCCACGATGGAATAGCAGATATCGTCCGCTGCCTCGACCAGGTAGGTGAGAGGATGGCGGGCCCAGTAGTCTTCCTCGCCACGGCGGGTAAGGCCAAGTTCGCGCGCGATTTCGCGGAAGGCATCAAGTTCAGACTGCATGATGCCGAACTTCTTGCCCGCACTGTCTTGCGGAAGGATATTTTCGACAATTGAGCTTCGGGGATATTTCATGAAAGTCCCAAGCGTCGCATAAGTCAGGCGAAGCCCGCCTGCATTTCGCCAGTTCTGCAGCTTGGTGAGGGTGCGGAACCCTTGCGCATTGCCCTCGAACATTTCGAAGTCACGGATTTCAGCGGGCGTAAGACCCTTCATTCGTTCCTCCGCTCCGTCGCCGTTCCTGAACCAGTGGCGGATAATCTCCTCTCCGAAATGGCCAAAGGGCGGATTACCGATGTCATGGGCGAGACAGGCCGCGGAGACGATATGGCCGAAATCCGCCGGGCTGAAATCACTGCCTTTAAGATGACGGTCGATCACCACCTGACCGGCGTTGGCACCGAGCGAGCGACCAACGGAGGCGACCTCCATCGAATGGGTGAGGCGGGTGCGGACATAATCGCTTTCGGCCAGGGTATGGACTTGCGTCTTGTCCTGCAGCCGCCGGAAAGCGGAGGAAAAGACAATCCGGTCCTGATCTTTATGAAAAGGGCTGCGGGCGGCCAGGACCGGATCATCGTGGTCCTGCCCGAAGCGGCGGGTCGAAAGCAGTTTGTTCCAGTCCATCATGGCGCGAGACTAAGTCATAAGCAGTTATAATAAAATGTATATTTGTTCGAACTGCTTAAAAATCAATTACCCCCAGCCGGGATAGCTTTTGATGAGTTCGGAAAGAAGCCGGCGGTTGGTCCGGTCCATCGACTGAATGACCCGGCCGATCCCGCCAAGTCCCTCCCCGAAAAGACGATCGGCCTCAAACCCTTGCCAGAGCGCGACGAGGATCATCAGCATGCGCCGCTGCGCGTTCGATCCCTTGATCCCGCCGTTGGACGCCTGATCGGCGCGGATGGCCTCAAGGTCAGGCGAAAGATCAAAATGGCTTGCCGTCGCCTCCAGCGTCCCGGCCGTGGTGGTGAAATATCGTTCAAGCTGGTTATAGGTGATCGCTTCTTTAATGAAGCGGGTAAAGTCCTGTTCCTGCAAGGGAGTTTCCCGGAATTATTGCTATTCTCTCGCTACTTTAGAGCAATGAAACGGGGATCACCATGCGGAAAGGGTGCTTTTTCGTAATGCTTGTCACTTGCGCGGACGCAAAACTTCCCTAAAATAGGGGTATATTCCTTCCGATAGGAGGGAATGTTCTCAGGGCAGGGTGAAAGTCCCTACCGGCGGTAAGAACGCAAGTTCAAGCCCGCGAGCGCCCGCGAATTGCGGGGTCAGCAGATTCGGTGCAAATCCGAAGCCGACGGTCATAGTCCGGATGGAAGAGAACAGGGAACGCGAAAATGCGGGGCAGGTCTGTCTGCGCCGCCGTTTTCCCTATCTGCCTTGGGGTTTTGTCAACGTGAACTGCAAGGCTTGAAAAAAATGAAAAACAACATTCAGAATGACAATCAAACCCCGAACGCACGCGTCCTTTCCAGCAAGATAGCCATCATTCAGGCCAACTGGCACTCGGGTATTGTCCGCGAGGCCAGCAAGTCCTTCATCAAGGCGCTGGGTGACTATGGATATCAGCGGGACAGGTTCGATATTTTTGATGTTCCGGGAAGTCTCGAAATTCCGTTGATGGCGAAGAAGCTGTCGCAAGGCGGGAAATATGATCTTGTCATGGCGACGGGGCTCATTGTCGATGGCGGCATTTACCGTCACGACTTCGTTGCCCGTACCGTGCTTGATGCCATGATGCGGGTACAGCTAGAGACGGGCGTGCCGATCCTCTCGGTGGTGCTGACGCCGCACCATTTCCAGGAGACAGAGGCGCATATGTCCTTCTTCAAGGAACATTTCGTCATCAAGGGGCAGGAGGCAGCCAATGCCTGCCATATGACGCTTCAGAACCTCCACGGGATCGGCGAGTTAAAGCTCGCCTCCTGACGGATCAGATGATGCGCGTCTTCTTGTCGCCCCAGTAGCGGTCTTTCAACAGGCGCTTATAGAGCTTTCCCGTCGGATGGCGGGGAAGCTCCGCATCGAAATCGACCGAGCGCGGGCATTTGACATGGCTCAGATGCCCGCGGCAGAAATCGATCAGCTCGGCTTCAAGGTCCGGGCCCGCCTCGCCCATGTCGACGGGCTGAATCACGGCCTTCACCTCTTCGCCGAAATCCTCATTGGGGACGCCAATGACTGCCGCGTCATAGACTTTGGGATGGGTGAGCAGCAGATCCTCGATCTCCTGCGGATAGATATTCACCCCGCCCGAGATGATCATGTAGCTTTGCCGGTCGGTGAGATAGAGGAAGCCGTCCTCATCGACATAGCCGACATCGCCAAGGGTGCTCCAACCCTTATCGTTATGGCTCTGACGGGTGCGTTCCGGGTCATTGTGGTAGCTGAATTCCTTGCCGTCGGAGAAATAGATGCCGCCAATTTCGCCGGTCGGCAGTTCCTCTCCCATTTCATCGAGAATACGCAAAATCCCGACATAGGCGCGACCCACGGTGCCGGGATGGGCAATCCATTCCTCGGGCGTGACGGCGCAATAACCGTTACCTTCCGTCCCGCCGTAATATTCATAGATCAACGGTCCCCACCAGTCGAGCATCTGGTATTTGACCTTCTCGGGGCAGGGCGCAGCGGCGTGAATGGCCGAGACAAGCGAGCTTACGTCATATTTGAGGCGCACTTCCTCCGGCAGTTTCAACATCCGCACAAACATGGTCGGCACCGCCTGCGTATGGGTGACGCGGTGCTTTTCAATCAGCTTGAGGTAAGTTTCGGCGTCGAAATGCTCCATGATGATGCAGGTCGCGCCGAATCGCTGCACGCGCATGTTATAACGGAGCGGGGCCGCGTGATAGAGCGGGGCAGGAGAGAGATAAATCGAGCCTTCCGTGAATTTGTAGACGTTTTTGAGAATGTTATAGAGGTTATCCTCCGATCCGATCGGGCGACCGACATCGGCGGGTTTCACGCCCTTGGGCCGACCCGTGGTGCCGGAAGAATAGAGCATGTCCGCGCCTTCGCATTCATCAGGAAGGGGCTTTTCCGGTTGATCGCTTAAAGCCCGTTCGAAGGATTGATATCCCGGTATTTCGCTATTGACCATCAGCCGGGTTTTCACGTTTGGGGTAAGCGGAAGAAGCTCGGCTGCGATGGCCGCTTTTTCCTTGGAGGAGATAAAAAGAGTGGCCCCGCAATCATTGATGATATAGGCGGCCTCCTCTGCGGTCAGGCGAGAGCTGATCGCTGTGTAGTAAAGTCCGGCCCGTTGTGCGGCCCAGCAAATCTCAAAGAAGCGGGCGTTATTCTCCATCAGAAAGGCGATGTGATCGCCGATCTGAAGGCCGAGGCTCCGGAAATAATGCGCGCCCTGATTGGAGCGTTTGTCGAGGTCCCCGTAAGTGACTGTCTCACCGCTTCCGGCCATGATGATGGCTGGTTTGTCGGGCGCTTTACGGGAAAAATCACGAATATGCATGGGGAACCTCGTTCTTCTTCTTGATTATGCCTTTACAGGGTCACGTCGATCCTTTGCGAAGGATACCGGCATCGGTCATCCGCTGTATTTCTTCCTCTGTCAGACCGATCTCGGCCAGCACTTCGGCGTTATGTTCTCCCAACATCGGCGCATGACGCCGGACGCGGCCCGGGCTAGCCGAGAAGCTGGTCGGAATGCCGGGATAAGTTAGAGAGCCTTCGGTCGGATGCTCCATCGTCTTCCAGAAACCCGTCGCCGTCAGATGCTCATCGGTCAGCAAATCTTCCGGGCTGTTGATCGGGACCGCCGGAATATTTGCGGCATCGAGATCGGCCAGCCATTCGGCGGAGGTGCGGGTCGCGACAATCTCGCCGAGAATGGCATAGACTTCATTAATATTTTCAAGCCGTGCATCAATGGATTTAAAGCGCGGATCCTCCATCATTTCAGGCCGCCCCGCCATTTCGAAAAAGGCGCGCCACTGCTTGTCCACATAGGGAAGGACGCCAATCATGCCATCCTTAGTCTTGTATGGGTGCCGGTTCGGCGAAATCGCCCGGGGATAGCCGGCCTGCCCCATGGGCGGATTGAAATTTTGGCCATAGAGGTGCTCCAGCATATGGAACTGCACCATGGTTTCGAACATCGGGACATTGATTTCCTGCCCTTCGCCGGTCCGCTCCCGATGGAAAAGCGCCATGGAAATGGAATAGACGGCGGTAAGGCCGGTCGATTTGTCGGCAATCACCGTCGGGATATAACCCGGGCGCCCCATGAGGGCGGACTGCGTTGCCGCAATACCACTTACACCCTGGATCAT
Source organism: Alphaproteobacteria bacterium (assembly GCA_006226265.1). Lineage (GTDB taxonomy): Bacteria > Pseudomonadota > Alphaproteobacteria > Sneathiellales > Sneathiellaceae > Sneathiella. The sequence continues at coordinate 12,723 of SBHH01000138.1, forward strand.
GTCATCATAGGCGGGCTTGTTGGCGTAGGGGCCGTCCTGGCTGAAGCCATAGGCCGCGCAATAGATGATCTTTGGGTTGACCTTTTTCACATCTTCATAGGTGAGCCCAAGCCGCTTGACCGCTGACGGACGCATATTGTGAAAGAAGACGTCCATGGTTTCCAGCAGCTTCAGAAACGCGGCCTTGCCCTCCTTCGACTTCAAATCGATGCAGATGGCTCGCTTGTTTCGGTTGGCATTGAGATAGAGCGCTGCCATGCCGGGATTTTTGTGCGGACCGAGATCGCGGGTGGTGTCGCCTTCCGGTCCCTCCACCTTGATGACATCGGCCCCCATATCGCCGAGAATCTGGGTTGCGAAAGGGCCGAGCAGGACTGATGTCAGATCGGCAATGCGTATCCCGGCAAGGGGACCGTCACTGGACGTATTCATTCACTTTTCCGTTTCTTGTTATTTTAGTAGGACTTTGGCATATCCAGTGCCTTTTCCGCGACATAGCTCAGGACCAGTTGCGGACTGACCGGCGCAATCCGGCAAATCAGAACCTCCCGCAACAGCCGCTCAACGATAAATTCCTTGGCATAGCCCATACCGCCATGGGTCATGATGGCCTGGGTACAGGCCTTGAAGCCCGCTTCCGCACCAAGATATTTGGTCGCATTCGCATAGACACCGGATTCGAGGCCCGCGTCATAGCGCGAGGCGGCCTGCATACCCATGAGATAGGCCGCTTCCAGCTCCATCCAGTTTTCCGCAAGCGGGTGCTGGATCGCCTGATTCTTGCCAATGGGACGACCGAAGACTTCCCGCTCCCGCGCGTATTTCGCGGCGCGTGACAAGGCGTTCATGCCGATGCCAATGGCTTCCATGCCGACGAGAACGCGCTCCGGATTGAGGCTGTGCAGGATATAATAGAAACCCTTGCCTTCCTCGCCGATCAGGTCTTCTTCCGGGATGGGCAGGCCATCGATGAAAACCTCGTTCGAATCGACCGCTTTCCGGCCCATCTTCTCGATCACACGGACATCGACATATTCACGGTTGAGATCAGTGTAGAAAAGCGAAAGACCGTCCGTCGGGCGCTTGCACTGATCCTTTGGTGTCGTCCGGGCAAGCAGCATGATCTTGTCCGCTTCCTGTCCCGTCGTGGTCCAGATCTTGCGGCCATTGGCGATATAGCCGTTGTTGGTGCGTTCGGCCCGTGTTTCGATTGCCGTGGTGTTGAGGCCCGCGTTTGGTTCCGTTACGCCAAAGCAGGACTTCACATCCCCCTTTATCAGATCGGGCAGCCAGCGGCTCTTCTGCTCGTTATTGCCGAAAACGACAATGGGGTGGGGACCGAAGATATTGATATGGATCGCGGAGGCGGCCGACATGGCGCCCGAGGATTTGGCAACCTCATGCATCATCAGTGCGGCCTCGACAACGCCGAGGCCCGCCCCGCCATATTCCTCCGGCATGGTGATGCCAAGCCAGCCCGCATCAGCCATCGCCCGGTGGAAATCAAACGGAAAATCTCCCGTCTTGTCTTTCTCCAGCCAATAGTGATCGTCGAACCTGCTGCAGAGGCCTGCTACATTCTCGCGGATCGCTTCCTGCTCTTCCGTCAGTGTGAAATCCATTTCCTATATATCCTTACATGATTTCTTCAATTAACTACGTTGGTTGAACCGCCGCCCGACGTAGGAAGCTGCGATATTCACCTTTTGAATATCGATGGTGCCGCCAGCGATACCCCAGCCCCAGCTGTCGCGCAGGCGCTGTTCCATCCCGTAGGACTTGGAATAGCCATAGGCACCCATGACCTGCAGCGCGATGCCGCAAACCTCACGGCTGATTTCATTGGCAAAGCATTTTGCGAGGCTGGAATCGCGGACCGAGGGAAGGCCTTCATTGGCCTGTTGCGCGGCGCGGTGGATCAAGAGGCGGGAGGCTTCAAGCCGCATCGCCATGTCAGCGAGTTTCAGTTGGATCGCCTGGAAATCGACAATCGGCTTGCCGAACTGCTGGCGCTCCTGCGCATATTCAAGGGCATAGTCAAAAGCGGCCTGGGCGATGCCGAGACACATGGTAGCGTTGCCGCAACGTTCGAGATCAAAAGCTTCCATCAGCTTTGGAAAGCCGCCTGCGGGCACGATTTCATTTTCAAGCGGGGCTTTTACATCATCAAAAAAGATGTCGGCGCTTGGCACGCCGCGAAAGCCCATCAGCTGTTCGCGCTCTCCGAAGGAGAGACCCTCACTGCCCTTTTCGACAAAGACGGCACCAATGGCCTTTGCGCCCGGCGCATCCGACATGCGGCTATAGACGACATAACCGTCCGCATGGCCGCCCCCGCTGCACCAGCGCTTCTGGCCATTCACGACATAGCCATCCTCGGTTTTCGTTGCGCGGGTGGTAAGGTCGGTGAGGGCGGACCCGGCGGAGGGTTCCGACATGCAGACCGCGACGATTTTCTCGCCTCGG
>SBHH01000255.1 GCA_006226265.1 Alphaproteobacteria bacterium
AATCATATATGATTAATTTGTCAAGCAAACGGCGCATGGAGATTCCAGCGGATATTCGAAATAGCAGACTTCCTCAAACCTGAATTGATTTCAGAACGTTACTGTTGGCGCCCAGAAATGCCGACAATATTCTCTTTCTTACCGGTGGGCTTGCGGAATAGTATGTCCGGCATAATAGAATCAGCGAAATACCAGTTGGCAAAATGACCTCGACGACGAAAAACCGAAAATTCGATGACGCCCTGACGGATGAGCGAGAAAGGGCGTTTGACGCCGCGGGTACACTTGAAGGCACAAAACTTCGGATTGTGACCGCGGCAGAAAGACTGTTCGCAACCTACGGCATCGATGGAGTTACGCTCCAACAGATTTTAAAAGGGGCTGGACAGCGCAATTCTTCCGCCATGCATTATCATTTTGGCACAAAGGATGCCTTGATCGAGGCAATCCTCGCCTGGCGGATGACTGGCATCGATATCCATAGAAACCGCATGATCGACGGGCTTTTGAAGGATGGGTACGAAAGGGATATCCGGGCAATTCTCGCCACCGGGGTTATTCCGTTCACACGCCCCACAGATGAAAGCAGCCAACCGAGCTATTACAACCGGTTTCTTCTTGAGATCCACCGCAACCCCGGCTTCAGCTTTGACGAATTGATTGCCGGAAAATTCGATAGGGGGATTCAGCGAATGAGCGAGCTTCTCTATGCTCAATTGAGCACCCTGCCGGATGAATTACGAAAGCCTCGAATTGCGACAATAAGAGCAATGATAATATACGGCGTCGCGGATATTGAAGCGCTGCGCTCCAAAAGGCTGCAGGAAAAGCGCGATTTCGATTTGCGCCGCGCCGTTGAAAATCTTATCGACATGGCGAGTGGCGCTCTCATTGCGCCGGTTTCAAAGGAAACATGCGAAAGATTGACGGCGCCCTCAGGAAAGATATAAAACCTGACTTGCAGCCGCCCCCTCTTAGCCATTAGCGTCCAGCGCCCCCTGAATAAATTCCATGGCATCGCCGAGAGAGGCGATCGAAGCAATCTCGGCAGCAGAAAACTGCATATCGAACACAAGCTCCAGCTCCTCGATCAGGGTCATATGCGCAAGCGAATCCCAGCCATCCGTATTGAAGGGTGTTGAGTCTGCCGACAAATCCGCCGCATCGGCATTGAAGCATTTCGCTGCAACCTGACAGACTTTCTCCTCAAGACTGGCGCCTTGGTTGATATCGGGCGTCTGGACGCCAGCGATATTCGCAAAATCATCCACTTGGGAACCCATCAGTTCCGCCATCAATATTTTCCCCGAAGCGCCGCGTGGCAGCGAGGTGACGATGAGAAATTCGGCAGGCCTGCGCTCTGCTGACAGATGCTCACGGCAAAAAGCGGCGGCATCAGCGGACGAAATTAGCTGACCCGCCTCAGGCACAATCGCCGCGACCAGTTTTTCCCCCCGCGCTACATCCGGCACACCAAACGCAGCCGCTTCTGCGACCCCCGGCATTGTGAGGAGAACGGCGGCCACACTTTCCGGATGGATTGTCGCTCCGGCAGAAACAATGGCGGTCTTTTTGCGGCCGACAAATTCATAAAGTCCGCCCGGTCCGACGCGAACGAAATCGCCAGTATGAAAAGCGCCGTCTCGCAATACCTTTGCGGTAATCTCCGGTGCATTAAAATATCCCCGCATCACCGTCGGTCCGGCAAGAACAAGCTCCCCGACCTCACCATTGGCTACCGGTTCGGAATTATCGTCGAGGACAGATGCCCTACAGCCATGGGGCCGCCCGAGCGAGCCGATCCGCCGTGTTTCCTCGTCCGGTCCGGCAAACAGGGCATCGCAGACCACCTCGCTCAGGCCATAGGCATTGACCACGGGTACCTTGAAGATTTCCTCGACATGGCGCCAGAGTGGCGCATCGAGAAAATCGGCGCTGCAGAGGATGAACCGAAAATCGGGCCCGGAAAAGGTATCGTGTGCCTCGCTCCCGACACGGGCAATGATGCGCAGCATGGCAGGCACCGTGATGAAATGGGTGATATTCTGTTCAGCAAATGACTTCAGGATCTGTGGAATATTCTGCACCGAAAAATGAAGCCCGCGATAGAGAAAGCCCCCAAACCACAGGGCGGAAAGCGGTCCGCGGATAAGCCCGTCCACATGATGGAGCGGCAGCAGATTGAGGAGGCGCGCGCCATCGTCGAAACCGTAGACTTCCTGAAAAATGATGAGTTGCGCGATCAGATTCCGATGAGTCAGCTCAACAGCTTTCGGCGTCGATGTTGTCCCCGAGGTCAGCACAAGAAGCGCAACATCCGGTCGTTTCGCAACCGTTGGCCAGCTTCCGGGATCCGGGCTTTCCGACAATATATCACGGACTTCACGAACCGGTATGACCCTGCCTTGCGGCAGCTTGCGTCCGAGTTCAGCACGGGCCAGCATATTCTCATCCGCAACAAGTGCAGCAGGGCCGCAAACCTCCAACAATTCGACAAGTTCCGGACCGGTAATCTCGGCATCCGCAATAACCGGCGTCATTCCTGCCCGAAGAAGCGCAAGAAACAGCCGGATCGCCATCCCCTCCTCTCTGGAGGCAACGAGAACCCGATCCCCGACATCCAGGCCCCTTGATACAAACAAAGCCCCAAGACAGCGCATATCGCGTGCAAGTGCGTCATATGTAAGGGGCCCCGCTGCAAGTTCGGCGAAGACCTTTGTTCCATTCGTTTCCAGCATCTGGTCGAAATGATCACAAAAATGATCGAACGCATGAATATCCGGTTTAACCGGCAAGTCAAACATCGCTTTGCTCCTTAAGACCCGGCATCAATCGAAGGTTCATTTTTCTGACAAGCACTTTCGCGTTTTCTTCCTTCCGCAACATGGAAAGATGATCGCCCGGCACATCGACAATCGAGAGCGTTCCATCAATCATCCCGCTCCATCCGAGATCATCAAACGGATTCTG
>SBHH01000132.1 GCA_006226265.1 Alphaproteobacteria bacterium
GGCTTTATGATTTTGATCGGCGCGATCTTCCTTCTGCCAATGATCGGCGAGAAGCTCGGCCTGCCGTTCGATCCGATCCGCTGGCTTCTGGGCGGTCCGGTCGATGCCGTGGTCAATCTCGTTGCCAATCTGGCCGGTCTGAAGTAACCTTTTTCGATGCTGTTTCAGGTGACATTTGCCGCGGGGGGCGCCCGCCGTGGATAAGGGCTCTTTCGACGGATCGGAGAAGGCAAATCCGGACGTGATTCCGCTTCCTTCCGCCGCGCTGGTGGTCGATCTTGACGGCTATGAAGGGCCGCTTGATGTCCTTTTGATGTTGGCGCGTGACCAGAAGGTGGATCTTCTCAAAATCTCCATCCTTCAGCTTGCTGAGCAATATCTCGCATTTGTAGAGGAGGCGCGCCGTCTCCGTCTTGAAATCGCCGCCGATTATCTCGTGATGGCCGCCTGGCTGGCTTACCTGAAATCGCGCCTGCTGCTTCCCCCGGATGAGGAGGAAGAGGGCTTAAGCGGGGAAGAGCTTGCCGACCGGCTTGCCTTCCAGCTTCGAAAACTGGAGGCCATGCGAAAGGCCGCCGACAAACTGATGAACGGCAGCCTCGTCGGGCGCGACCGGATGATGCGGGGGCGCCCGGAAGGGGTGCGCGTCATCCGCCGCTCCGTCTATGAGTGTTCTTTGCGGGAGCTTTTGCAGGCCTATGCCGAGCAGAAGGCACGAAAAGGCATCACCAATCCCCTCCGTCTGATGCGCGAAGCCGTCTATTCGGTCGAGGCGGCGCTGGCGCGGCTTGAGAACATGCTGGGCGAACTGCCCGACTGGACGGACCTGATGTCTTATCTCCCGGAAAATCTTAGCGATCCCTTCAGCCGCCGCTCGGCCCGCGCCTCCACCCTGCTGGCCAGCCTGCAGATGGCGAAGGAGGGACAGCTTGAAATCCGCCAGTCGGCGACATTCGGTCCGATCGAAGTGAAAAGAGGAAAGAACCGGCGATGACCCTTGACCCTGAGCATGTCCGCATGGCCGAGGCCCTCCTGTTCGCGGCGAGCGAGCCGTTGGACGAGGCGACATTCGTTGCGCGCCTGCCGGAAGAGGCGGATATCCCCGCGATCCTTGCGGCGCTGGAGGAACAGTACCGCCACAAGGGCGTGAACCTCACGAAGCTCGCCGGGAAATGGTGCCTGCTGACCGCGCCCGATCTCGCCTGGATGCTGGAGGAGGAGCGGGAGACAAGCCGGCGATTGAGCCGCGCGGCGTTGGAAACCCTTGCCATCATCGCCTATCACCAGCCCTGCACAAGGGCGGAAATCGAGGAAATTCGCGGTGTTGGCCTCAGCCGGGGCACTATGGATGTTTTGTTCGAGGCGGGCTGGATCCGTCCGCGCGGCCGCCGCCGGACGCCGGGCCGTCCCGTCACCTATGGCGTGACCGAAGAATTCCTGATCCATTTCGGCCTCGATGACATCAAGGATTTGCCGGGCTTCGAGGAATTGAAGGCGGCCGGACTTCTCGATACCGAACCCTCCGGTATTTTCCGCGATCTCGCGGGCGCGGCGGAGGGGGAAGATGAGGAGAGGAGCATTGACCCGGAGGAGGAGGAACTCTAGCCTCAGGGGGAGACGCCTTGAAAAATCGACAATCGCGTGCGATTTTGAAATAAAATCTCGTCTAACGGCCTATAGACCGTTATATAGAGCCTATAGGAGGTTGCCGGGGAGATAACAAGAACAGGCTGAAAAAGCCGCGCCGGTCCGGGCAGCAACATATGAAAATTTATATTTCTCCATGGGAGAACAGGAGCTGAGAGAATGAGTATTGGTCCGTGGCAGATTATTTTGATCCTTGTCATCGTGCTCATCATTTTTGGAGCAGGTAAATTGCCCCGCGTTGCCGGAGATCTGGCCGCAGGCATCAAAAACTTCAAAAAAGGCATGAATGAAGACGACAAGCAGGAAACGGCCGGGAAAAGCAACAGCACGCTTGAAGCTTCCGCCGCCAACAGCGAACAGTCTGAACAGAAAGACAAGGCAGCGCAGGGCTGATCGCCGCGCCGCTTTCGAAATTGTGACATTCTTCTTTTGTGATCGAGTGGTAAGCCATGTTTGATATTGGCTGGTCGGAAATGCTGTTCGTGGTCATTGTCGCCGTGCTGGTGATCGGCCCGAAGGATTTGCCGCGCACGATCGCGACCATCGGCAAATATATTCGCAAGGCGCGATCCATGGCGCGGGAGTTCCAGGCCGGTATCGACAACCTCGCGCGCGAGGCCGAGCTGGATGACCTGAAGAAGGATCTCACAGGCTCTGACGACTTCAATATCAAGAAGCAGGTGGAAGATGCGGTCGACCCGACCGGCAGCTTTCAGGATATGATCAATGACGTGAAGCCGCAAATCCGCGACCCGCGCGTCAGCAGTAACAATTACAGCGAGCCCGAAGACGCTCCGGCCACAGCGGAGAAACCCGCTGCCAAGCCGGTGGAACCGAAGCCTGCGGCGACAGAGGTGGCCGATGCCGCCCCTGTCAAGACAGGCAAGGACACGGCGGAGAAGGCGGAACTGAAGCCGGAAACCAAAGCATCGTGAACGAAACTGAAATTGATGAGAATAAAGCTCCGCTCATGGAGCATCTGGTCGAATTCCGCAATCGGCTGGTCTATTCCGTCATTGCCCTCCTGATCGCTTTTATTCTCTGCTATCTGGTCTCCGAAGACCTGTTCGCCTTCCTCGTGAAGCCGCTTGTCCATGCCATGGGCGACAAGGTGGAGGGGCGGCGGATGATCTTCACCGGCCTGCATGAGGCCTTCTTCACCTATATCAAGATCGCCTTCTTTGCCGCCGTTTTCATTTCCTTCCCGATTATCGCAAGCCAGATATGGATGTTCGTGGCGCCGGGCCTTTACAAGAACGAGAAGAAGGCTTTTCTGCCGTTTCTCGTCGTGACGCCGATCCTTTTTTTTATTGTCGGC
>SBHH01000008.1 GCA_006226265.1 Alphaproteobacteria bacterium
AAGATATCCTTCCAAAAAAATCAGAAATTTAACCTGAAATTAATGTCTCGCAGGCTAAAGTTGGTCCAATTGAACTACGATTGGAATGTTAGCCATGGCGCGGAAATTAATCTTGATTGTCTTTGCACTGCTGATTACCGGTTCAACTGTCTGGTTTGTCCGCAATTGGGTCGGCCATCAGAACCGGCCGGTCACGGAAACCGCCAAGGCCGCTCAGGCTCCGGTTCAGGAAACCACCAAAATTCTTGTGGCGGCCGTAGATATGCCGGCTGGCACTCTCGTTCAGGAACAACAACTGAAATGGCAGCCCTGGCCGGATGGTGATGGCATTGAAGATATGTATATCGTCGAAGAAGGCCACAAGCTTGAAGATTACATCGGAACGGTCGTTCGGCAGGGGATTACTGCCGGTGAACCGGTGACCGAAGCCCGTCTTGTAAAGCCGGGTGAGCGAGGCTTCATGGCCGCTGTTTTAAGCCCCGGCATGCGGGCGGTCACTATTCCGATCGATGCAACCTCCGGTATTGCCGGATTCGTCTTTCCGGGTGACCGGGTCGATGTGATCCTCACTCATTCCCTTGTTAAGGAGACTGAGGCACAAGAAGAAGGCCGTATTCCGCGCCGCGCAAGCGAAACGATCCTGACCGATGTCCGGGTTGTCGCCATGGATCAGTCGACAAACGATCAGGCAACCGAAGCGGCTGTTCGCCGATCCGCGACCCTTGAAGTGAGTCCGAAACAGGCTGAGATTGTCGCAGTTTCGACTGAACTCGGGCATCTCAGCCTTTCCTTGCGGGCGCTTGCCAAAAAGGAAGATTCGAACAAGAACACGGCTGGCAAAACCGTCTTCAAATCGGAGCGCGGCCGGGGTCATACATGGGATAGCGAGGCAAGCGCCCTGATTACCAACGGGACGCGCCGCACGGGAATCCCGACCACCATCATTAATGTCGTCCGGGCCGGTGCGGCCAAGCAGAAACTGTTCGACTAAGGAGTTGCCCTGATGCTGACGAACTCTTTGAAACCATTGGCGGTTTTTGTCCTCGGACTGATGCTTGCCCTGGCAATGCCGGGGGCGGCGAAGGCTGCGCAGGTGATCAATTCCAAGGGCGACATTCTGGCGCTGACTGTAAACTCGGGCAAGCTCGTGCAGCTTGATCAGCCGGCGACTTCGGTTTTTATCGGCAACCCTGACGTTGCGGACATCCAGGTTCAATCGCCGACAATCATCTATGTCTTCGGCAAAGCGACCGGGAACACCAATCTGTTTGCGCTTGACCGCAAGGGCCGGGTTCTTCTGAACTCGCCGGTTAGCATTACCTATGATGTGACCTCGCTCAATTCTTCGCTTCATGAAATCAGTCCGAATGGCGGCCTTCGAGCCATCTCGACGCCAACCGGCATCATGCTGACGGGCAAGGTGAAGACGGCGGCGCAGTCGGAAGATGCGCGCCGGATGGCAGCCCTTTTTGTTAGCGGCGGAACAGTCTTCAACCGAATTCAGGTGGAAGGAGCCATGCAGGTCAACCTTCGGGTGCGCGTGGCGGAAGTCAGCCGGACGGTCACCAAGCAGTTCGGTGTAAACTGGGAGGTCTTCGGCCGTCTCGGCGATGCATTCCTCGGTCTGGCAACGCCGACAGATATCGTTTCCAACGCGTCGGGCATTACCCGCCTTGGAACCGGTACGAACTTTGTTTCCGGATATAGCGACAAGAATGTCGATATCCTGAATGTCATCGACGCCCTGGACGAGGAGGGCCTTCTGACGGTGCTGGCGGAACCAAACCTGACCGCACTTTCGGGTGAATCGGCCAGCTTCCTCGCCGGTGGCGAATTCCCCATCCCGGTACCGCAGCAGGATGGTGCAGTTACGGTTTCCTACAAGCAGTTTGGCGTATCGTTGGACTTTACGCCGGTCGTCGTCGGAAACAATCTGATCAATCTGAAGGTGAAGCCGGAAGTAAGCCAGCTTTCTTCCAATTCCGCGATCAATGTCGGTGGTGTTTTCGTCCAGTCGCTTTTGACACGGCGGGCGGAAACCACGGTCGAGCTCGCGAGCGGCCAGAGCTTTGTCATTGGCGGCCTCCTGAACAACGATGGCAACAACAACGTCTCGAAGACGCCGTTGCTGGGAGATCTACCGATCTTGGGGCCGCTCTTCCGCTCCTCCTCGTTCCAGAGGAATGAAACCGAACTCGTGATCATTGTAACGCCGTATCTCGTGAAACCGTCCAATTCGCGGATTGCCGAACCGACAGATGGTTATATCCCGCCGAATGATACGGATCTCTATGTCGACGGAAATCAGTTCCGCCCGACCCATGGCGACAAGGACGCGGCAGCGGAAAAAACCGCAAGCGCAGGCAAGAAACTCGCAGGCCCAGCCGGCTTTATCCTGGAGTAGAGCATATGCAGAAGACAGTTATTCAGAAAATCGTCATCGGGTCCGGCCTGCTTTCGCTCGGCCTCCTGATGTCCGCCTGTGCCCCCGTTGCTTTCGATCCGGGCTACAAGGAAACCGCAACGCCGCAAAATGCCTGGATGAGCAAGCAGATTAATGTCAACAAGCTGACACCGACGGCGGTTGTGACTTTTACACCGGGCACCGGTGCCATGAGCGAACTTGAAAAGGGCCGTCTGCTTGGCTTTATCGAGGCGCAAGGCATTGGTTATGGTGAAGAGGTTGAGGTTGAGCTGCCGCCGTTCGAGAACAGCAACGGACTGAACGAGCAGCGCTTCGGCGCCCTCGCGGGCTTCTTGCAGGATCGCGGATTCAATGTGACCCCGCGCGTAGCTCGTGAAACCCAGAATAATATGCTCCGGGTCTATTTCGTGAAATATGTCGCCACTGTTGATCCGATCTGTGACCGCGGATGGACCAATCCGAAGGGGCTCAGCTACGAGAATCTGCCGTTGCCGCATCTTGGATGTGCAACTGCATCCAATCTCGCCAACATGGTTGCCG
>SBHH01000355.1 GCA_006226265.1 Alphaproteobacteria bacterium
TTCGAGGTATTTCTTCGATCCGATATCACCGAAAAGCTGGTTAACAATCACTTCCGAAAAACCGATCACGGCATTAAGCGGCGTACGGAGTTCATGGCTCATGTTAGCGAGAAATGCGCCTTTCAACTGCGCCGCATATTCCGCTTCCTCGCGCGCATGACGAAGGAAGTTCTCAATCTGGATCTGCGCCGTAATATCGCGAATTATGAGCTGCAGCATCCGCTGCTCTCCGTAGAGTAGGGCAGAGACATCAATTTCCACATCGGTGCTGCTGCCATCGGGGAAAAGAAGTTTCGATTTCCGGGATGGAAACCGCTCCCCGGTCTGCAGGTCGGCGGCACTTCCGAAATAGAGAGCAAGCGTCTCGCTGTCCGTGAAAGGAAAGAAGGATCGTATCTGCTGACCGATCAGGTTGTGACGGCTGTTCACGCGAAAAAGCTTCAGCGCCGCTTCGTTCACATAGACGATAAAGCCATCCTTATGGGCAATGATGGCATCAGGCGAAAGTTCGACCATCAGGCGGTAGCGGTCCTCGTTCTCTTTCAGCGCCTGCTCCGCAAGCCGGGCAGCGGTAATATCCTTGCAGGAGGCAACAATGCCCCCATCGGAACGACGGCTTGAAGAAATTTCAACGATCTTGCCGCTTGCAAAATGACGCTCGGCCCGGCGCGCGGGTAGGTTTCGCACCTCGGCCGTCAGGGTGGCGACAAATGTTTCGCGGTCCATACCGAGATTGACGTATTTATCAAAGTTGAGAAGCTGCAGATCGGCAAAATCCGCGCCGGCGAAAAGCGCGTCCTCATTCATATCCATAATATCGATATAGTTGCGGTTCCATTTCTGCAGTTTTAGATTCTTGTCGAATACGCCGACACCGATCGTGATATTATCGAGCACCGTGTCGAGCAGTTTCTCGTTGTTGGCGGCTTCGGGAACTTTAACGACACCGGGCACGAGGACCGACGGTGCGGGCTTTTCGGCAACCGTACCGATGGAGCGAAAACGGAAAGCAATATAGGCCGCGGCAAGGGACAGCAGGCTCATAAAGCCGTTGGCAAAGTATCCGGACGGTCCGGCCTGTTCCGCCAATGCGGCGAAATAGCCCGCAAGGCCAAAGGCCAGCAGCAGGATCGAAACCCAGCCGTAGTCTTTCCAGAAATTGCGTTTCATTTTTTTAAAATGATCCCATCCAAGGCACAATCGTGTTCAATTGCCATCGCACAAGGTTAACGACCTATTCTTAAAATGAAGTTTATTTTTGCTAAAAACCGCATTTTATTTCCCAAGACGACAGGCGGCGATAATGCTATGGTGCGGCTGCCGGGAGGGCGGCTTGAACGTAATTTCCCCAATGTAAACGACAGGTAAAATGCGCAAAAAATCGAGTAAACAGGCCGGGGCATCGGAAGAGACGCCTTCCATTCTTGTTGAGCCCCCTGCGAAAGTCAGCCTGTTTGCGAGGCTGCGTACCTATTTCCTGACCGGTATCGTCGTCACCGCGCCAATCGGCATCACGGTATATCTTATTTATGTCTTCGTCTCTTTCATGGACGAGAATATCACGCCGCTCATTCCGGTCCGCTATAACCCGGAAACCTATCTTCCCTTCGGCATTCCGGGCTTCGGCGTCGTGATCGCCATTATCGGGCTTATCCTGATCGGTTTTCTTACCGCCAATTTCCTTGGCCGCACGCTGCTCGCCTTCGGGGAGCGGATCGTCGGCCGGATGCCTGTCGTCCGCTCTATCTACAATGCCTTGAAGCAGATCATGGAAACGGTGCTGGCAAAATCAGGCACCTCTTTCCGCGAAGTTGTCCTGCTGGAATATCCGCGAAAAGGCATCTGGTCGCTCGCCTTCGTCACCAGCCAGGCGAAAGGGGAGGTCAATGACCTGAACGAGGACGACATGATCAGCATTTTCGTCCCCACCACGCCGAACCCGACGTCGGGCTTTCTTTTGTTCGTGCCGAAATCCGACCTCACCTTCCTCGACATGACGGTCGAGGACGGGGTGAAACTCGTCATTTCCGCCGGCATGATCTGGCCGAATGATGAGGAGAAGAACGGCAACAGCAATGGCCACAGCCTTAAAAACGGCAAGAATGGTCAGAAAAAGCTGACCGAAAGCAATCCGGAAAAAGAGCCTCTCTAGCCTTCAGCCGGAGCTTAAATACTGGATGGCGCTGTCCCGCTCAAAAAGATAGAGAAGGGTGCGAAGCGCATTCCCGCGTTCTGATTTCAGCGCCGCATCCTTTTCGAGGACAAGGCGCGCATCGTCCCGCGCCATGGGCAGGAGCCGCGAATGGGCCTGCAAATCCGCAAGCTTGAATTCGGGCAGGCCGCTCTGGCGGGTCCCCAAAAGCTCGCCAGCACCCCGAAGGCGCAAATCCTCCTCCGCGATCCGGAAACCATCCTCTGTCTCGCGTAAAATGCCAAGCCGGGCCTTCTGCATCTCGCCAAGCGGCGCGGCATAGAGGAGGAGGCAGGTTCCCTCCAGCCCGCCACGGCCAACCCGGCCGCGCAATTGATGAAGCTGGGCAAGGCCAAAGCGTTCCGCATGCTCGATCACCATGACCGTTGCCTCGGGGACATCGACGCCAACCTCGATCACCGTGGTCGCGACCAGGATTTGGGTCTCGCCATCCATAAAGCTTTGCATGGCAGTGTCTTTTTCCTCCGCCTTCATGCGACCATGGACAAGACCGACCCGGTCGCCGTAAAACTCTTTCAAATAGGTGAAGCGTTCCTCCGCCGCCGCGACATCCAGAAGATCTGATTCCTCGACCAGCGGGCAGACCCAGTAAATCCGCTCCCCCTGGTCCAGTTTCCGGGTGAGGCCCATGGCGAGCTCATCCAGGCGGGAAAGCTCGATCGCGCGGGTCTCAACCGGCTTCCGGCCGGGCGGCTTCTCGGCAATGATCGACACATCCATATCGCCATAGGCGGTGAG
>SBHH01000322.1 GCA_006226265.1 Alphaproteobacteria bacterium
TGCCTCGACCCGACCGGTATATGCGCAATCGGCCGCCATCATTTCCAAAATCCAGATTGAAGGAAACCAGCGTATCGAGGACGATACGATCAAGTCCTATCTGCTGGTCAGCGAAGGCTCGCCCTATGATCGCGGGCGCGTCGATAAATCCCTGAAGGCTCTGTTCAATACCGGCCTCTTTGCCGATGTCTCGATCCGTCAGGAAGGAACGACGCTTGTCGTGACCGTGGTCGAAAATCCGATCATCAACCGTCTCGCCTTCGAGGGTAACAAGCGGATCGAAGACAAAACCCTTGCTGCGGAAATCCAGCTCCGGCCTCGTATTGTCTATACCCGTGCGCGCGTCCAGAATGATGTGCAGCGCCTGATCACCGTCTATCGGCGGAGCGGACGCTTCGCTGCGACCGTGGAACCGAAAGTGATCCTGCTGCCTGAAAACCGCGTTGATCTTGTCTTTGAGATTAACGAAGGACCGCAAACCGGGATCAACAAAATCCGCTTTCTCGGCAATAAGCATTTCAGTGACCGCTCGCTTCGCCAGCAGATCGCAACGGAGGAAACGCGCTGGTACAATTTTCTGTCGGACAATGACACCTATGATCCGGACCGGCTAACTTATGACCGCGAATTGCTCCGGAAATTCTATCTCTCCAAAGGATATGCGGATTTCCGGGTGATCTCGGCCATTGCTGAACTGACCCAGGACCGCGACGGCTTTTTTCTGACTTTCGCTGTCGAGGAAGGCCCGAAATATAAATTCGGTAAAATCGACATCAAAAGCGAGATCAAGGACGTCCTTCCCGAAACCCTGCGCGGACAGATTACGACTCTGGAAGGGGAGACCTATGACGCCGATAAGATCGAGGACAGCATCCAGAAGATCACCTTCGAGCTTGGCAAGCTGGGGTATGCCTTTGTGAATGTCCGGCCAAGGGTGAATCGGGATAAGAATAATCTGACGATCGGTATCACCTATGAGATTAACAAGGGCCCGCGCGTTTATGTGGAGCGGATCAATATCACCGGCAATGTCCGTACGCTCGATTATGTGATCCGCCGCGAATTCCGGCTTGCAGAAGGCGACGCCTTCAATACGGCGCTGTTGCGTGATTCCCGCTCCCGCGTTCGTGCGCTCGACTTCTTTCAGAAGGTTGAGGTGACGCAGGAAGAAGGAAGTGCTCCGGATAAAACAGTCATCAATGTTGATGTGCAGGAAAAATCGACCGGTGAGCTCAGTGTCGGAGCCGGATTCTCGACGACGGAATCAGTTTCCGGGAATGTGCAGATCCGCGAGCGCAACCTTCTGGGCCGCGGTCAGGATTTGCGACTTGGGGTATCCGTCGGTGCCCTGAGCCAGCAGATCAACCTCGGCTTTACCGAACCCTATTTTCTTGGTCGGGATCTGAAAGCCGGATTTGACATTTTCAAGACCGAACAGGATCTGCAGGATGAGAGTGGATATGACCTTGCGCGCACGGGTCTTGTTCTTCGGACAGGTTTTCCGGTCAAGGATCATGTCCGTGCTGATTTGAATTACAGCCTTGTGGAAGAGAAAATCGATAACCTTGCAGCGAACGTTTCCACCGGTATCCGCAAGGCGGCAGGGGATTACCTTATTTCCTCGGTCGGATATACGATTACCGTGAGCTATCTCGACGATACGCTGCTGCCGACGACAGGATATAAGTATACCTTCGGGCAGACATTCTCCGGGTTGGGCGGGGATGTTCGCTCAGTTGCGACGGATGCAAGCTATGTCTGGTTTTACCCGGTTTATGATAATGATGTCGTGTTGAGTCTGGGTACCAATGGCGGCTATATATTCGGTCTCGGCGAGGACGTCATCCTGGCACAGCGTTATTTCAAGGGGGGACGGACTTTCCGGGGGTTTGCAAATCGTGGTATTGGTCCGCGCGATATAGCCTCCGGCGATGCATTGGGCGGCAATGCTTACGCGATTGCCTCGGCGGAACTCCGCTTTCCGTTGGGATTGCCACAGGAATATGGGGTCTTGGGACGGACTTTTATTGATGTTGGAACGCTCACCGGAATTGACGACAATTCCCCGGGAATCGAGGATGATCCGACCCCACGCGCGTCAATTGGTGTCGGCCTCAACTGGGTGTCGCCATTCGGGCCGATCCAGGTCAATGTTGCCTATCCCCTGGTTAAGAATAAATATGATGATGAAGAGATATTCCAGCTCGATTTCGGAACCAGATTCTAGGGAAGGAATGATGCTGTCAAAACGGATTTTAATATTCTCACTTTGTGCGCTTATAATGGGCGCAACTCCTGATCTTGCCATTGCTCAGAGTTCCGAACAGCCGATGAAAACCTACATCGGTGTGCTCGACATGAAAAAGATCATGAGCGACCTTGATGTCGTTCAGGATTTGAACGCGCAAGCTAAAAAGATTGAGGATGCGAGACAGGAAGGCTTCAAGGCCCAGGAAAAAAGCCTGCAAGAGGAAAAACGCAAGATCGAGCAGCAAAAAGCGCTTCTGACGGCGGAAGCCTATTCCAACAAGCAAATTGCCTTCAACAAGAAGGTGGCTGCCTACCGGCTCGATCAGCAGGAGGCCATGCGTAACATTCAGGCCGGACGAATTGATGCGCTCAACAAGATTCGTGAACAGATGCTGCCGGTAGTCCGGCAGATCATGAACGAGCATGGTGCGAGTTTCGTCCTGGATATCAGGGAGGTCTTGTTTGTCGAGAAGGAAATCAACCTGACTGATGAGGTGATTGGCGCTCTTAACAAGAAACTCAAAAAGGTTAAGTTCGACACTGCGCCGCAGAAGAAGAACTGATGCCTGATCCCCGCTTCTACAATGTCAATGGACCTTTCACGCTTGAGGAACTGGCGCAGCTTCCCGACATCGTGCTTGCGCCGGGTGTTGACGCTACGATTGAGATTCGCGATGTGCAACCACTTGACCG
>SBHH01000025.1 GCA_006226265.1 Alphaproteobacteria bacterium
CGTGCTTCCCGCTCGTTGCAGAACCAGCGCTCGCCGCGGGCAGGGTCGATTGTTGTTTCCTCGTACCAGCGGCCGCCCGGCAAATGATATATCTTGCCGTTGTCGCTGATATTGCCCTTGATATCGCAGGCGGTGGCGTGAACCGTTGAAACCGGTATTTCGGCGGGCCTCTTGTCCTGCCGCCAGGCCCAGGGCATCTGGAAACTTCCCTGCCAGAGACCGGCAAGACTGGCTTTCGCCATCTCCTCTTCCGAAATATAGCGCGGGCTGTAATGGCGATAGGCGACGGCCCATCCACCCGCAACCATCGCCGCGTTGATATCTTTTTCCTTCGCATAACAGATGGCGATCAGACGGCCGTAGCGGTCCATCTCGTCGCCCTCGCAGGTGAGCGGGTCAGATCCCACGAGCTTGGCGAGATAGTTCGTCGCTTTCCTGCCGCAAGGATACCGGCTCCCTTCGTCGTTAAAACAGAATTGCGAGGTTTCCGGTGCGTCGATCCCGGCAAGGCGGATGCGTTGTCCGCCAAGTTGCACCGTATCCCCGTCGATAATGCGGGGCGCCCCATGAGAGACAGTCGGGCTTGTGGTTCGGGGAGCGAAGAGGAGGAGTTCCGGCGCAATCCCGATAGAGCCTCCGGCCACAAGGCTCAAGACGAGAACGATCAGGAAAGGGCGCATGGACGAACCGATCCTGCGCCGTTTCATCTTGTTCCAAGGATCATGGCGCGCCGGAAATGGCAGCAAATTTGTTTTCACATGTCTCATCACCGCTCCGTCTTTGAAAGAAGGACGTTTGCAGAATCAAGTCTGTGACAAAAAATTTAAGAAAAGATGTGTGCCCTAGCGGGTTTTGGCGGCGGCGTCCGTGAGGAGGCTCGGCTCCGCATCGTCGAGATGGGCATTTTCGGAGATATGGCGGCGCCAGGCACGCGCGCCGGGGCGGCCCTGGAAGAGGCCGAGCATATGGCGGCTGATGGCTTTTAAGGGCACGCCTTGGGCCATCTCGCGCTCGATATAGGGAAGGATTTGTTCGACGACCTCGCGCCGCTCCGGCGCCTCGTCCTCAAGGCCGTAATAACGGCGGTCGATCTCGGCGAGGAAGTAGGGGTTCTGATAGGCTTCCCGGCCGATCATAACGCCATCGACATGTTTGAGATGTTCGTCGATCTCCTCGCATGTTTTGACCCCGCCATTCAGCAATATCTCAAGATCGGGGAAATCCTGCTTGAGCCGATAAACCCGGTCATACTGCAGGGGCGGAATAGTCCGGTTCTCCTTCGGGCTCAGGCCGGTCAGCCAGGCTTTTCGCGCATGGATGATAAAGGTCTCGCAGCCCGCATCCCGCACCATGCGGATGAAGCGGGTGAGAAGTTCATAACTGTCGAGATCGTCGATTCCGGTGCGGGTCTTGACCGTGACGGGGAGGGCGGTTGCCTTCTTCATCGCCGTGACGCAGGCCGCCACCGTCTCCGGCTCCGCCATCAGGCAGGCGCCGAAGCGTCCCGTCTGCACCCGGTCGGACGGACAGCCGACATTAAGATTGATCTCGCGATAGCCGTAGCCTTCCGCAATGCGCGCGCATTCGCCAAGGGCCTCGGGCTCGCTGCCACCCAGCTGCAATGCGACCGGCTGCTCCGCCGCGTCAAACTTCAAATGCCGGTCCGCATCGCCGAAAAGGATCGCCCCCGTCGTCACCATCTCGGTATAGAGCAGCGCGCGGGACGTGATCAGGCGCAGGAAATACCGGTCATGCCGGTCCGTCCAGTCCATCATCGGCGCAATGCTGATTGTACGGTCGAGCGTATTCATAGAGCCTCAAATCTTTTCTCAGCCCTCATATAGGAAAAAGTGACGCAAGAGGGAAGGGTGATTTTCGGCCGACCCTGCGCCCTAAGGATTCGTTCATGATACCCTGAAACCTTGGCAAGGGCACCGATAAGGGCTAGACTTCGATAAAAAAGGAGATAGAAAATGGGAGAAACCCTTCAGTCCGTCGCCGGGTTTTCGGTCGAGCCGCTTGACAAGTCCTTTGGCGCGGTTGTGCGCGATATCGAGCTTCGGGAGCTTGACGCGGCAACCTTTGACGATCTTTACGAGACCTGGCTGGAATACGGTCTGCTGGTCTTTCCGGGGCAGCATTTAAGCACGTCCGAGCAGATGACCTTCGCCCGGCGTTTCGGCGATCTGGTGGAGGAATTAAAAGCCGTTCATATCAGTAATGTGAAGCCGGACGGCAGCCTACGCGATGCGCCGGACGATGACATGATGAAAATCATCCGCGGCAATATGTTCTGGCATCAGGACAGCACCTATATGCCGGTGCAGGCGAAAGGCGCGGTGTTCAGCGCCCATGTGGTGCCAAAAGCGCAAGGGGACACGGCCTTCTCCGACATGCGCGATGCCTATGACGCGCTGGATGACGCGATGAAGGAGCGCATTGCGGATATGTCGGCCTATCATTCGCTTGTTTACAGTCAGAGGGCTGTGGGGGAGGAAACCAAGAAAAATGACAGCGAATATTTCGGTTATGGCATGGATGTTGCCGACGTGCCGCGTCGTCCGCTGGTGAAAATCCATCCCGAGACGGGTCGGCCTGCCCTTGCGGTGGGCCGCCATGCCTATGGTATTCCGGGACTGTCAGACACGGAATCGTCTGAACTGATTGATGAGTTGAACCGCTTCGCCGTTGCGGATGAGCGGCGCATTTATCAGCATCGCTGGTCGGTCGGGGATGTGGTGCTCTGGGATAACCGCTGCCTGATGCACCGGGCCTGCGAATGGGATTTTTCCGAGCCCCGGGTCATGCTGCATTCGCGCATTGCCGGAGATCCGGAAAGCGAGGCCGCGCTGTAACCTTGCCCATTTCCAGGAATTGAAAAAGCGGAGGGAAAAACTCCGCTTTTTTGCGTTCATCCCTTGCCCGACAGGCGCTGTACGCAGT
>SBHH01000160.1 GCA_006226265.1 Alphaproteobacteria bacterium
ATGCTTGATGGTCGAGACTTTATAGCCCCGCCGGGTCAGCGCCGGGATCAGACGGATCATTAGCGTCGTCTTGCCGTTTCCGCTCCACCCTGAAATGCCGATGATATGCATGCCTCTCCAATCTGAATTCGGGGGCGGCGCTCAGCCGTTTTCCTGCATCATATGCTTGAGGCCGAGCCGGAGATAGTCATAACCCGTCCAAACCGTGAGCAATCCCGCCAGCCAGAGCAGAATCTGGCCGATCAGGACCGCATTGAAATCGCCTGCGACCGCGGGGCCGCCGAGCAGAAAGCAGAGCGCAAAAATCTGCGCCGTTGTCTTCCATTTGGCAAGCTTGCTCACCGGCATGCCGACGCGAAGCTCCGCCAGATATTCGCGAAGGCCCGAGACCATGATCTCGCGGCAAAGGATAATGACCGCCGGGATCAGGTCCCATTCGCCAATCCGGTTGATGCCGACCAGAACCAGAATGACCGAGGCGACCAGGAGCTTGTCTGCGACCGGGTCCATGAAGCGGCCGAGATTGGAGGTCTGGCGATAGCGGCGCGCGAAATAGCCGTCAAAAAAATCGGTGATCCCGGCGGCGATGAACAGGCCGAGCGGCACCCAGCTTCCCAATTTGCCCGGCAGGAAAAGGGACGCCAGCAAGAGGGGGATGACAACAATCCGGGAAAGTGTCAGTAAATTTGGCAGACTAGAAAGCATCGGCTAATCGACCCCGAAGGTCCGGTGAAAAAAGCAGTATAGAAAGGGCCGCGCCCGAGTTAAAGAGCAGATATCAGCTTTCTTCATGGAAAAACTGATAAATCGTCTCGGCCAGTGCCGTGGAGATGCCATCGACCGCCTGAAGGTCGCTGAGCGCTGCCTGCTCGACCCCCTTGGCGGAGCCGAAGCGATTGAGAAGCGCCTTCTTGCGCTTGCTGCCGATCCCCGGAATTTCATCGAGGGGGGAGCGGCTTATGGCGCGCGAGCGCTTCGCCCGGTGGGTTGTGATGGCGAAATGATGCACCTCATCCCGGAGGCGCTGCAGGAAATAGAGGGTCGGGTCTTTCTCAGGGAGTGAAAAGGGCGCCTTTCCGGGAATGAAGAAGCGTTCCCGTCCGGCATTGCGGTCCGGGCCCTTTGCGATCCCGACAAGGGCGACATCCTTGATCTCCAGCGCATCGAAGACTTCCTTCGCGGCACTCAACTGCCCAGCACCGCCGTCGATCAGGATGAGATCGGGCCATTGTTCGCGCGAGCCGGAGGTTTCCGGTCCCGCCTTCTCCGGATCCTCCTTCTGCAGGCGGGAGAAACGGCGGGTCAGCACCTCCCGCATCATGCCGTAGTCATCGCCGGGGGCGAGGGCTTCGTTCTTGATGTTGAACTTGCGATAGGCCTTTTTCTCGAGCCCGTCGGGACCGGCGACCACCATCGCACCGACCATATGGGTGCCGGAAATATGGCTATTGTCATATACCTCGATCCGGGTTGGGGCTTCGTCCATCCCGAAGACAGCCGCGACACCTTCGAGATGCTTGCGCTGGGTCGCATTTTCCGCCATGCGCCGGGCAAGGGCGCCTTTCGCATTGAAAATCGCGTGATCGAGCATTTCCTTTTTCGGGCCCCGCTTCGGGGTTTCGATCTTGACGGCATGTCCCGCGGCAATCGAGAGCGCCTCGGCGATCAGATCGCTGTCTTCCAACTCATGGCTCGTCCAGATGCGCTTTGGTGCGGGCCGACTGTCATAGAACTGGCCAATGAAGGCGGCGAGAACGTCGGCGGGTTCGTCCTCTTTCGTGTGGCTCGGATAATGGGCGCGGTTGCCGAAATTCTGGCCGGATCGCAGAAAGAAGACCTGCACGCATGTTTGCCCTCCTTCCTGATGGGCTGCAATGACATCCACTTCCTCAAGCCCCGGCAGGTTGATGACCTGCTTTGACTGGATATGGGCCATTGCTTTCAGCCGATCGCGGAGGACGGCGGCCTGCTCGAAATCAAGCTCGTCGCTTGCCTTCTGCATGCGCCCCGCCAGCCGTTCCTGCAAATAATGGCTCTTGCCCGACAGGAAGGCGCGCGCTTCGTCCACGACGGTCAGGTAATCCTCCCGGCTGATCAGATTGACGCAAGGGCCGGAACAGCGCTTGATCTGATATTGAAGGCAGGGTCGGCTCCGGTTCTGGAATTCGGAATCGGAGCAGGAGCGGAGCGGGAAGAGCCGCTGAAACGTTGCAAGCGTTTCATTTACCGCGCCTGCGGAAGCGAAGGGGCCATAATATTCGCCTTTCCGGGACCTCGCGCCCCGATGCTTCGTGATCTGCGGCCAGTCGTGATCGCCGGTGATCAGGATATAGGGAAAGGATTTGTCGTCGCGAAGGATGATATTGTAGCGCGGCTTCAAATTCTTGATGAGGTTCGCCTCCAGAAGCAGCGCCTCTACTTCCGTATGGGTGGAGACAAACTCCATCGACCGGGTGAGGGAGACCATGCGGAGGATACGGCTCGACTGGCCGGTGATTTTGATATAGCTGCTGACGCGCTTTTTAAGGTTCTTCGCTTTGCCGACATAGAGCACCTGCCCGGCAGCATCCAGCATGCGGTAAACTCCGGGGCCGGAGGGCAGGGTGCGGAGTGCCTTCTTGATGACGGCCGCACCTCTGCGGAACGACGATTCGGGGCTGCCGGGCGAAGATTCGATTGTTTTGGACGGATTTTCCTGCATGAAAATGGTTTTATCTCATTTCAGTTAGCAGAGGGAGCTAATTTTCCGGTCAATAAAGATGCCTAACTCCTTCCAACAAAAAGAACATTAGTGCTCATCCAAAAACGGCTTTTTTTTCTCCATGACAGTTTTTTGACACTATCCACGATTCTTGTGGAAAACTCTGTGAGTAACCTCTTTACATATCCCTGTAGGTCTCGCGAAACCTAGCCTTTGACGTTAATGCCTAATTTTTAGGCAT
>SBHH01000175.1 GCA_006226265.1 Alphaproteobacteria bacterium
CTGGTCCGGTGCGGCCGACCCGAAACCGGATCTACAATGGAAATATTGCGATTGACGAGCGTCTGAGCCATCTGATTGTCCATGGTGCCTCCTGATATGCGCCTATAAGTTGCCGTTTCGTTTAATAAACACTTATTAAGGGCATATAAGCGCATGGGAGGAGCGTTCAATATATTTTTTTAGACTTAATATTAAGAAAAATAAATTCACAAAATCTAGGGGTGGTCTTTCACCTCCAGCGCCAGCGCATGGATATCCGTCGCAAGTTCCTCCGCCAGCACCTCGTAGATCGCACGTTGGCGGGCAACACGCGACAGACCTGCAAACTTGTCGGAAACGATCCTGACGCGGAAATGGCTCTCCCCTTGTGGGCGGGCACCGGCATGGCCCGCATGCAAATGTGATTCGTCAATGACCGCAAGATCGCTTGGGGAAAAGGCGCGTTTAAGCTTGTCTTCAATTTTCTCGGCTACTGTCATAATCCAGGCTCTTCATTTCAGATATTTTTATTGTCCTCTTTTATGAAAAGGATTGTAAAGTAGAAAGGCGACGACTTATCCCGCCTGTTACCCAATTAACGTCCGGACATAGAAAATGCACGCGGCAAAAGGCCCTCCCGCCTTGCTATGCCCGGAGACAAGGACCATAATAGAGACATGTCGAAGAACCAGGAAATACCGTTAAACGGATCGCCCTCCGGCGCATTTCACCGCGAATGCGCGCATCCTGATTGTCATGAGATTGGTGAATTCCGGGCGCCGAAATCCCGCCTGCTCGACCGCGGGAAACCGGCGGATTATCAATGGTTCTGCCTGCCGCATATCCGGGAGTTCAACAAGTCCTGGAACTTCTTCGACGGAATGAGCGACGAGGAAGTTCTCCGCTACAAGGAGGAGGATATCACCGGCCATCGTCCAACCTGGGCGATGGGTTCCCGCACCGCCGGTGCGCGCCGGGAATACCGCTATGACGACCCCTTCGACTTCCGCCATGAAATGGGGAAGGAAGAGGTCAAATCCTCGCGATCAGCTCATGAGAAGCCTCCGGAAATCAGCGAGAAAGAACGCGAGGCACTTGCCGTTCTCAATCTTGAACCGGGCAGCAGCCTTGCCGACATCAAGCGCCGTCATAAAGAGCTCGCCAAGAAATATCATCCCGACATGCGCGGCGGCGATAAAAAGGCCGAGGAAATCCTAAAAAATATCAATCAGGCCTATACACATCTGCGATCTTGCGGTAACTCGTAAGTTTAACCGTAGAAAAACAACAGAAATTGTGACACGGAACAGTTATTCATGACGTCCTTAGAACTTGCCGGACAGGCTCCGGATATGAAAATCAACCTTCCTGACACCAAGGTTTCCGTTCGGGAAGTATTCAAGATCGACAGTGATCTGGAAGTGCCCGCTTTCAGTGCGGCCACCGATCGTGTGCCGGATCTTGACCCGTCCTATGTCTTCGATCACGATACGACCATGGCGATCCTGGCGGGGTTCGCCTTCAATCGTCGTGTCATGGTTCAGGGCTATCATGGTACGGGTAAATCAACGCATATCGAACAGGTCGCCGCACGGCTGAACTGGCCTTGCGTCCGCATTAACCTGGACAGTCATATCTCCCGTATCGACCTCGTCGGCAAGGACGCCATTGTGCTCCGGGAGGGCAAGCAGGTCACCGAATTCCGCGAAGGCATCCTGCCCTGGGCCCTGCAGTCGCCGACCGCCATCGTTTTCGACGAATATGACGCAGGCCGCCCGGACGTGATGTTCGTGATCCAGCGCGTTCTGGAAGTTGAGGGCAAGCTGACCCTCCTTGACCAGAACCGCGTGATCCGTCCGCATCCGGCATTCCGTATGTTCGCGACCACCAATACGGTCGGTCTTGGCGATACGACGGGCCTTTATCACGGCACGCAGCAGCTCAACCAGGGCCAGATGGACCGCTGGAACATCGTGACCACGCTCAATTATCTGCCGGAAGAGACGGAGAATTCCATCGTTCTCTCCAAGCTGCCTGAATATGACAATGAAGAAGGACGGAAAACTGTCCGCGCGATGATCGCCTGCGCGGAACTGAGCCGTGCCGGTTTTATCGCCGGAGATATCTCCACTGTCATGAGCCCGCGGACAGTTATCACCTGGGCGGAAAACGCCAAAATCTTTGGGGATCTAGGCTTTGCCTTCCGCGTCACCTTCCTCAACAAGTGCGACGAGATGGAGCGGGCGCTGGTCGCCGAGTTCTATCAGCGCTGCTTCGGCGAGGAGCTGCCGGAATCCGCCGCCAATGTGGTGATGAGCTAAGCGACCCAAGATGCGAAATCCGCCTTCCGAGAAGCCGAAACCGACGAACGAGCCGCTGAAGCGGGCGATCGGCGAGACGATGCGCGCCATCGCCGCCGATCCGGAACTGGAGGTGCTGTTCACCTCCGACCGGCCGTCGCTTTCGGGGCACACGGCGCGCCTGCCCGAGCCGGCGCGGCGCATGAGCGGGGCGGAGATCGCGATCACCCGCGGCATCGCGGACAGCATGGCGCTGAAGCTCGCCTGCCATGACCCGGCGCTGCACCGCAAGCTGGTGCCGCAGGGCGACATGGGCCGGGCGATCTTCGACGCCGTGGAACAGGCGCGCTGCGAGGCGGTCGGCGCCAACCGCATGCCGGGCATGGCCGACAATCTCGACGCCATGCTCGAGGACCGTTGCCGCAAGGCGTCCTTCTCCGAGGTGGCGAGCCGCGAGGACGCGCCGCTCGAGGAGGCGGTCGCCTACATGGTGCGCGAGCGCCTGACCGGACGGGCGGCGCCCAAGAGCGCCCAGCCGATGATCGAGCAATGGCGCAGCTGGATCGAGGACAAGGCCGGCGACGCGCTCGACACGCTCGCCGAGCGCCTGGAAAACCAGCAGGACTTCGCCCGCCAGGTGCGCTCCGTCCTGTCGTCGCTGGA
>SBHH01000359.1 GCA_006226265.1 Alphaproteobacteria bacterium
CATGGATTACCCAAAAACACCGCGATTGACTGATTTCGCTTATATGGTCAGCTATCAGCCGCCAACCGGATATGGCGCGGCGATGGACTGGGGCGTCGCCGTCGCAATTCAGTACCTGGCCTGCTCATTCGCTTGGAACCAGAATGAAAAAGTTCAATTCCTCGGACCGATTGTCAATGATGCCCATCGTGATATTGCCATCAAGAATCTCTTGCGGATCACACCCGCAGCTATTGCCGCGTTTGGCGGCGTATGGATTGCCTACAGATATCTTTATGCATCGAGCGGAGGTTCCAGCAAGCTCTAATCTCTTCAACAATCAGATGGCTGCCGGAGCTTCCGGCAGCCGCATTCAACAGCCCGGGACTACTTCCCCGCTATTTTATCATTCAGCATGTCGATCCACATGTCGATGATCTGGTCCCGATGACCGTTTTGCTCTTCGATACTGCCCTGCATGGAAAGACCGCGGAAAAGACAGACCGTCATTTCCATGAAAAGTTCCCGGTTCTTTTCGGCAGCAGTGCCCGCAAAAATGTTATGCCACATTGTCCGGCGAAGATCCGTCAGTTCTTTGAGTGCCTCGACAAGCCCTTGGTGCAACCGCTCATCCCCGCGTGCCGCCAGCATCATCTCCAGCGCCGCGACATATTGCGGATGGCCAAAAATGTCTTTCCAGAGAAATCGGATGTAGGATTCGGCCGAAATTTCGGTTTCCGTACCGCCGACAACTTCCGCACGCTTGTTCTCCCAATCCTGCAGGAGATATTTGAACGAGGCATTCACGAGTTCGATCTTGGTTGGGAAATGATGGGTCTGCGCACCCCGTGAAACACCGGCCCGTTCCGCAATCATGGTTGTCGTCGTTTTTTCATATCCGACGTCGGCGATGACCTCAAGGGCCGCACGGCACAACCGGTCCCGCATTTCCTGAGTGCGTTCTCCTTGAGTTCTGGACACCGCCTTTTTCATAACAACTCGCTTTGTTTTATTCGGTTTTTTTCAATTGGTGCGTGGCCCTGTCTTGCGCCCACGATACAAACAACACCGTTTGAATATATCAATTCCCGCGCGGCGTCACCGGGGTAAAATTATAAAGGTATGTTGACAAACAAACAAGTATGTTTGTAAATTATCTTATCCAGGTAAAGGTTGTCTAGCTCACGGGAGACAGAATTATGGGAATGATGAAACATATGATTGCACCTGCCTTGGCGGCAACGCTTGCATTTGCCGGGCAGGCTATGGCTCCGATCAACGCAGTGGCCGCGGAAATCACCTGGATCAGTGGCGGGCTTGGCTCCCCCAATTCCGACGAAGGAAAATCCGCAGAAAAGTTTGCCGACATGGTCACCGAACGCTCCAACGGGCGGATCAAGATTGAAATGCATGGCGGAGGACAGCTCGGCACTGGACAGGAGCAGATGGAAGCGGTTTCCACAGGAACCCAACAGATGTTCATCTCCGCAGGCTCGCAAGCCTCCCGCCTCGTCAAGGCGTTCGGGGTCATCGATACAGCGTTCCTGTTCAAGGACTTCGGCCATATGGAACGCTTCATGGAATCCGACATGGGCCAGCAGCTCAATCAAAAGCTGGTGGATGAATATGGTGTCCGGATTATTGCCTCCAACTGGTTTGCCCTGCCCCGCTATCTGATGCATCGGGACAAATTCATCGAAAGTCTCGGCGATGTGAAAGGCGTCCGCGTCCGCACCGCCAGTGTTCCGATGTATGTCCAGAACTACGAGAACATGGGCGCCGTCCCGGTCAAGATTGCCTATGGCGAGCAGTATCTAGCCCTGAGCCAGGGGGTCGTCGATATGACGGAATCAGCTGCCAATCGCATTTTGCCGACAAAACTGTATGAGGTCGCCCCCTATATCACCGAGGCCGATATGATGTTCCCGCAGGTCAGTGTCTTTGTGAATGAGGAGGCTTGGAAAAAGCTTAGCCCGGAGGATCAGAAGCTGATTGCTGATGCCGCGCATGAAGCAGGTGTCTATCAGACCAAGCTGTCACAGAAAACCTTTGCTACCCAGAAGAAGGAAATCATGTCTAAGGGCGGAAAGTTCGAACGGATGCCGGAAGCCCTTCGCGACAAGTTTGCCGATAACACAAAACTACATCTTCAGGAAATGGTCAAAAAGGGCCTTATTCCGGACGGCTGGTATGAAAAAATTACAGCTCTGCGGAACCAATAAATTCCGCTGAGACGCCGGATGACGTCTTTCTAGGGACGTGATGAGAAAGAAAGGATGTCATCCGGTATCTATTCCAAAGGGAGAAGGGTGTTACGAATGCTGGATCTGTATGGGCGGTTCTGCGCCCTGATCGAGAGGCTGACCGGGCTTTTCTGCCTCGCCCTGATGTTCTGCATCGTCATCTCCATGGCCTGTCAGATTTTCTTCCGCTACGCCCTGAACTATCCCCTTTCCTACACCGATGAAGTAAGCCTGATTGCCCTCACCTGGCTGACGTTCCTGGGAGCAGGCTGGATTTACCGGAAACGGGAGCATATCACGGTGGAGCTGGTGCCGGCCTCCGATCCTGATGCTCCTTTTTCGCGCGCCTTCGATATCTGCGCCCAAATCGCGATCATTGTTATTTTGGCCGTGCTGATGAACGAGGCCATCCATCTTTCTCCCCGCGCCCTCAAGCTGAAGCTCGGCACGCTGGAACTGTCCCGCTTCGTCATGCATTTCCTGCCAATGATGATCGGCTCTGGCATTATCATGCTCTTCGCCCTGGAGCATGGCCTAAATTCCCTGTTCCGGCGGCAGGAGCCGGACAACCAATTCGACAATCCGGCATCGGAGTAGCATTTCATGGCCACATCTCTTCTTCTGCTACTCGGGCTTTTCCTGGTTCTGATTATCATCCGTATCCCGATCGCCTTTGCGATGCTGATTATCGCGGCGCTTTATTTGATGATTGCGAATGTCCCGCTTCTGTTGCTTGCGCAAAAGGTTGTGGGCGGCGTCGATTCCTTCTCGTTGCTTGCCGTACCGCTTTTCCTGCTCGCCGGGTTCCTGATGAATACCATGGGGATCACGGAACGGATTTTCGCTTTCGCAGGCACCCTTGTACGGCATATTCCGGGCGGCCTTGGACATGTGAATGTGCTCGCATCCGTTATTTTTGCCGGCATGTCCGGATCAATCATCGCCGATGCGGGCGGTCTTGGCGCCGTCGAGATCAAGGCGATGCGCGAGGCAGGCTATCGGGACAGGTTCAGTGCCGCCATTACTGCCGCCTCCGCCCTGATCGGGCCGATCATTCCACCTTCCATCATTATGGTGATCTATTCCTTCGTCACGGAAGTGTCAATTGGCCGGATGTTTCTGGCAGGCCTCATCCCCGGTCTGATGATGGCGGCGTCCATGATGATCCTGATCTATATCATGGCAGAGATGGGGCAGGAAGAATGCCCGGTCCTGCCGCGCGCGAGCCTCCGGGAACTTGGCTCCGCCTTTCATGGCGCAATTCTGCCGATCCTCGCACCGGTCATTTTGGTGGCCGGGATCATGAGCGGTATTTTTACACCGACTGAGGCGGGCGTGGTGGCTGTTCTATATGTGCTTGCAATCGGTGTTTTTCTGCTCCGCTTTCGGCTTTCGCATATTATCCACGCAACGAAGGAGGCGGCACGGGCAACGGCCGCGACGCTTTTCATTATCGCTGCTGCTTCGGTTTTCACCTGGATCGTTTCAACCGCCAATATTCCGGAAATTTTCAGCCAGTTCGTCAGCGGCTGGGTCAGCACGAAGCTTGGCGTTTTCATGGTTATTATCGTTTCCGTTCTCGTGCTTGGTATGGTCATGGAAGGGCTGCCGATCCTGATTATTTTTGGCCCCATTTTCCTCAATCTTGCAACCCATGTGGGGATCGATCCCGTCCATCTAGGCATCGTTTTCATCATGACAATCATGATCGGGGGTATAACCCCGCCTGTCGGCATCACTCTATATGTGGTTATGGCCATTGCGAAAGTTCCATTACCTGATTTCATGCGATCCATCTGGCCTTTTTACTTTGCCATTCTGACCGTCATTCTCTTGATCGTTCTATTCCCGTGGCTTTGCCTCTGGTTGCCTGACATGATTTTTGGCTGAGGGACGTGGCAGAATGACAGATCTTATGCGCATTATTCTCTTTTGCCAGATCGGCTATGTCGCAATCGCCCTTTTCTTCAATGGCATCAGCTGGATACGGATACAGCGAGGCCTCTCCCCCTTAACAGCGACCTCTCCGGTCAAAGGGCTTGTCTCAATGCTGGTCGTGCTGGCAGTCATTCTTACCTGGCCGTTGCTGGGCGGCTGGATTTTCTGGCTGGGTTGGATATTCCTGATTATTCGAATCATTCCGGGCGGCATTCTTATGCATTTTCGCCGTCTCGTGATCGAGCGTAATTTAAAGGGCTATACTTCTCCGCTTTCCGGGGTTGTTGCCATGACAATCAATATTTTCGGCATTATTGCCGGAGTTTTGGGTCTTTTTGCCGGATTCCCGGCGTGACGAGAGTGAGTTCGGGGATTTGACGATCGCCAATTGGAGGAGACTTGACAGAAGATATTTTTAGCCTTATTACAAACAAACATATTTGTTTGTAAATTAACGGAATAATCCGGTCGTAAAAAACCGCGAGGCCGAACCCGGCCCGCCGAACAAAGGCGTGAACACGCCATAATTTACAGCCACCATTCAGGGACGGGGGCAGGCAGAAGATGACGAAACTGATTGCATCCAGCTTTGTTACCGCCGTTCTGGCATTTCTGGTACTGCCGGTGATCTTTATCGTCTGGGTCGCCTTTTTCGATAGCTCCTTTCTCACATTTCCACCGCCCGGCTATACGTTCCACTGGTTTGCGGAGGCGGCCCGCAACCCCGTCTTCCTGAACGGCTTCGTGACCAGCCTGATCGTTGTGGCAATTGCCTCGACGATTTCCGTCTTCTCCGGCGCTATGGCTGCCATCGTGCTGGTGCGCTATCAGTTTCCGGGACGCGAAGCCTTGAACGGCCTGCTTCTCTCACCTCTGATCATCCCGAATATCGTACTTGGCATTGCGCTTTATATATTCTTCATCGCCATTGCCGATACGCTGTCCATCGATCTCATTGCGAGCAATGTCGGACTGATCATAGCCCATACAATGCTGGTCCTGCCCTGGGCCGTCCGGCTGATCGGCGCAAACCTGATCGGCATGGACCGCTCGATTGAGGAGGCTGCGTGCAATCTTGGCGCAAAAAGCGGCACGGTCTTCTTTCGCGTCACCCTCCCCCTCATGCGGGGCGGCATCGTCGCGGCGGCACTATTCAGCTTCATCGTTTCATTTGAAAATCTGGAGCTTTCCCTGCTTATTGTGAGCCCGGGTCACACGACCCTGCCGATCGCCCAAATGCAATATCTCGAATTCAACATGGACCCGACGATCGCCGCGGTCAGTACTGTGCAGATCCTCGTGATCGCCGCACTTCTTCTCATCACCGACAGATTTGTCAAACTAAGCAGGATTGTCTGATGGCCTCGCTTTATATCAAAAATGTCACCAAGGATTTCGGCCCGGTCCGGGCAATCGACAATCTTTCCCTCGCCATTGAAGGACCGGAACTGATCGCCCTTCTGGGTCCAAGCGGCTGCGGCAAAACCACGCTTCTTCGCATGATTGCCGGCTTTGTCGAGGCAACTTCCGGCCGCATCCGCATTGGCGAGCGGGATGTGACCGATGTGCCGCCCAATTTGCGCAACACCGGCATGATTTTCCAGAGCTACGCCCTGTTCCCGCATATGACGGTTGCCGAAAACGTCGGCTTCGGCCTTGAAATGCGGAAGATCGCAAAGGACGAGCGGATGAAGCGCGTTCGCGAAGCTCTCTCCCTCGTTCATCTCAACGGATATGAGGATCGCTACCCGAAACAGATGTCGGGTGGACAGCGTCAGCGCGTCGCCATCGCCCGCGCTCTGGTTATCCGTCCCGATGTATTCCTGCTGGACGAGCCCCTGTCCAACCTTGACGCCGTCCTTCGTCAGAGCGTCGGCAATGAAATCCGCGAGTTGCAGCAGCGCCTTGGCCTTACCTCTGTCTTTGTCACCCACGACCAGAAGGAAGCGCTGATGCTGGCCGACCGGCTGGTCGTCATGAAAGCGGGACGCATCATTCAGGAAGGCAGCGGCAGCGATATCTACAACCATCCGAATTGCCGCTTTGTTGCAAGTTTCCTTGGCAAGTCGAATTTCTTTGAAGGGCACCGGCAAACCGGCGGAAGCTTTACGACGGCGGGCGGGCTGACTTTCCGCTGCCCGGACAGCAATCTCGCCGATGGCGCGTCCGCACTTCTTAGTGTTCGCCCGGAAAGCATCCGCCTTGGGCCGGAAGCCTCAAAACTCGACAATACACTGGAGGCAAAGGTTGCCGGGATTACCTATCTCGGTTCGCTGACGGAGGTCGAGCTTGGTTTTCCCGGCAGCGACAACATTACTGTCCAGCTTCAAAACCGGCCGGGTGCAGAGTTCAGGGCCGACATCGGAGCGGCCGTACTGGCGGGCTGGACCGCCGGGTCCGCCCATCTCATCGCCGATCACGGCGAAAGCTGACCACAGCATGGTTTCAACAGAGGAGGAGAGAATGCATAAATTCGAGATGAAACGGCGAACGTTCCTGAAAAGCGCCGCTACGCTATCCGCAGGTGCCACCATTTCAGGCGCACTGCCCGCCTGGGCATCGACCAAGGAAGCCGTCATGGCAACATGGGGCGGCGATTATTCCCGCCTGCTGGGCGAAATAGTGCAACCGATTTCCATGAAGAAGGATGATGTCTCGGTTGTTTTCGATACCGGCAGCACCAGCGCCCGAAAGACCAAGGTCATTGCTCAATCAAAACGACCGACGAATGCGTTGGATGTTGTGAGTTTCGCCAATTCGGATATGCATCTGTTGAGTGAAAATGGTTATCTTGCGCAGCTGACGGAAAAGGAAATTCCGGAACTGAAGAATGTTTATCCGCAATTCGCAACCAGCTATTCAATTCCGCATATCTATAGCGCATTGGTAATCGTCTATAACAAGGACAAGGTAAAGGCGCCCAAATCCTACAAGGATCTCTGGAACAGGGAGTATGAGGGCAAGATCGGTCTCGCCAATGCGCTTTACGCGCAGGCCATTGTGGCCTCCGCTCTTGCCCATGGCGGCTCCAACGAAAATTTTGAACCTGGCTATAAACCGCTGCTGGAGCTTAAAAAGGCCGGTGCAAAAATCCTTCCCTCCAATGAAGCCGTCGCCAATGCCTTCAAGAGCGGGGATATCGGCGTCACACTGATGTGGCGCGCCCGGGCCTATCAATGGAAGAAACTCGGTTTACCGCTTGCCTTTGCCGTTCCGTCAGAAGGCGCGCTACCGGTAATTTTCGAAGCCGCGATGACCAGAAATGCCGGTCATCCGGAAGCCGCCACCGTGTTCCTCAACGCCATGCTGAACCCGGAAGCACAGGCAGGTTTCGCCGAAAAGATGGGTTACATTCCAACCGTCAGGAACGCCAAACTGCCGGGCGATTTGATGGAAACGATTGGCTTCAGCGACACCGACCGGGAGAATTTCGTCAAGACCAACTACGCCTACGTGGCGGAGCAGGGTCGGAAAATGCTCGAGTGGTGGTCGCAGACCTTTAAGGCTGCGTAACGGAAGAAATCCGGTCCCATGACAAAACCCAGCAGACAGGCCATGACCGCGTCCATGATGATGATCCCCGCAACGGGGATCATCCTTCTGGCGCTTGTTATTCCTGCGCTCATTCTCCTGCGCTACAGTTTTAACGCCTATGACCCGACCCAGCTTATGGTCGAGGCCTTCACGCTGGACAATTACACAAGATTCTTTCACGAACCCTATTTTCAGCAGGTCATGATCACGACGCTGACCGTTTCGCTTGAATGTACGCTGGCCAGCCTGTTGCTTGGCTATCCGGTCGCCTATTTTCTCGCGACGACCAGATCGCGGTTTAAAAGCCTGCTGATCATCCTGACGATTTTCCCGCTGCTGGTCGGGAATGTCGTCCGGGCGGCTGGCTGGATGACCCTTTTCGGCACGAAAGGCTTTATCAATGTCGTGCTGATGTATCTCGATATTATCGATAGTCCGATCAAGATGATGTATACGACTTTTTCCGTCTTCGTCGGTATGCTCTGCGTCATCCTGCCCTTCATGATCCTGACCCTGCAAGGGGTTCTGGAGAGCATCGATTTCTCCCTGACGGAGGCCGCCGAAAACCTCGGTGCATCGCCTTTCACGGCTTTCCGGCGGGTGATCCTGCCGCTTTCCCTGCCCGGCATCGCAACCGGATCGATCCTCGTGTTCATCCTGTGCATGAATGCCTATTCGACACCGGTCCTGCTGGGCGGTCCCAGTTTCTCGATGATGGCGCCCGCGCTTTATGACCAGATCGCCTCCGCGTCGAACTGGCCGTTCGGGGCGGCGCTCGCCTTTATCCTGACTCTCGCCACCATTCTCGCAACCCTGATTTCGAGCCTTTATTTCCGGCGCAAGCTGAAAGCGATGGCGGCATAGGGCTGGGCAAAAAAATCACGTCACAATCAACCAACAAACCAGAAAGGTATCCGACCATGAGCTTCCTATCTACTGACGTCTATGAGTATCGGCGCGAGTTGCTGGACACTATGATGGATGAAAACGGCCTCGATGGCGTTGTCATTTTCGGCGCCGATTTCTTCCAGTTTTTCTCGAACTTCCATGTTGACGTGCAGACATGGGAGCGCCCCATTGCCCTGATCATCCCTCGGAAAGGTGAGCCCGTCGCCATTCTGAATGCGCTTTCCACCCACCATATTGGTTTTGCCCGCGACCGCGGCAGCCTTTGGACAGGAGAGGTCGATTACTATTGTGAATTCCCGGTCGCCGCGGATGATCCCCGTAATCCCAAGGGATTTATAGAACAACTTGCGGACAAACTTAACGCCCTCGGTCTTTCCGACGCCATGCTCGGGATTGACAGCGGGTCCGGGTATCTCGCCAAAGTCGGGGAGACTCACCGCAACCTCAAGGTCAAAACTCTAGTCGCAGAATTCCGGGCCCTTCGCTGGATCAAACACAGCGAAGAAATCGATATTATGAAAAAGCTCTGCGCCCTTACTGACTGGATGCAGGGCCATTACCGGCAAGGCATCCGCCCCGGTCGCCTGGTGCATGAACTGGACTATTCCATTGCGACGAAAACCTTCGAGGAAGCGGCAAAGCGCTATCCTGGTGAAAATTTCGAGTTGCGCTTCTTCACTTTGAGCGGCCCCTCCTCCTCGTCTCCGCACGGCGATACGGGACAGGCCGGAGCCTGCATTCAGGAGGGCGACGGCATCGTCAATATTCTTATCCCGCGCCTCAACGGTGTAACGATCGAGAACGAACGAACATATTTCTGCGGCAAACCGTCCGATCTGCAGCGCTGCGCGTTCGAAGCGGCACGCCTTGCCAACCTTGCCGCTATCGAGCAACTGGTCGCCGGCAATTCGGTCAGCGCTGTCGATGAAGCCCCGCGTCGGATTTTTGCCGAGCATGGCTTCTCTCGCAATATCATGCATCGCACCGGCCATGGCATGGGCCTGATCGGCCACGAATTTCCGGAAGACATGGCCTTCAATGACCGGCCGCTGATCGAGAATGAGGTCTATTCGGCGGAGCCCGGCATTTACCTTCCAGGTGTCGGCGGCTTCCGTTTCGACGATACAGTTGTAGTCGGGGAGGCCGGTCCGATCGTGCTCACCACCACACCGAAGGATCTGGCAAGCCAGACCATCAACTGACCAATTACAGGTTCTAGCAACGGGCTCAACTCCCTGTCCCATTGCTGCATGGTATGGCCTGCAGACAGCTTTGCCGCAGTTTGTCGCCATGCCGTACTTAACCGGAAGGGTAATCCCTTCCGGTTCTTTTTTACCTCAATTGCTTTCCCGGAGCTCCACCCGGCGGATCTTGCCGGAGATAGTTTTCGGGAGTTCCGTCACAAACTCTATTTTCCGCGGATATTTATATGGCGCCGTCAGGTTCTTGCAAAACTCC
Organism: Alphaproteobacteria bacterium; assembly: GCA_006226265.1. Lineage (GTDB taxonomy): Bacteria > Pseudomonadota > Alphaproteobacteria > Sneathiellales > Sneathiellaceae > Sneathiella. Next base: position 10,062 of record SBHH01000359.1, read on the forward strand.
TGAATTTCCTTTGCGAGTGCCTCGCTCGCCAGCGCCGGGTTTTTGAGGATGATATAGCCCTTGACCAGCTGGCCGCGCATCTCGTCCGGCACACCGATGACTGCGCTTTCCACCACTTCGGGATGTTCCAGAAGAGCACTTTCCACCTCGAAAGGACTGATGCGATAGGCGCCGGAGCTGATCAGGTCATCGGCCCGCCCTTCGAACCAGAGATAGCCGTCCGCATCGCGCCGTGCCGTATCGCCGGTATAGTACCAGCCGTTTCGGAATGCGGCCGTATCAAGCTCGGCCTCCGTCAGGTAGCCCTTGAACAGGCCGGGCGGCCAGCTGCCTTCCGTATTGACGGCAATATGACCGACTTCGTCATCCGGCATACGGTTACCATCGTCATCGACGATATCGACATTGAAGCCCGGCACGGTCTTGCCCATGGAGCCGAAGCGGATTTCCATTCCCGGGAAATTGCCAACGATATTGATCGTTTCTGTCTGCCCATAACCATCGGCGATGACATTGCCGGTATGTTTCTGCCAATAGCGGATGACTTCCGGATTCAAAGGCTCCCCCGCCCCCATCGACCGGCGAAGGGAGGAGAAATCATAGCCGTCAAGGTCTTGCTGTGCGAACAGGCGATAGACGGTCGGCGGCGCACAGAAGGTGGAGACTTTAAGCTTTTCGATCATCTTCAGATGAAAAATCGGATCAAACGCCCCTTCCCCGTCATAAAGCACAACATGCGCGCCGACGAGAAGCGGCGGGAACAGAAGCCCCCAGGCGGCCTTGGCCCAGCCAGTATCGGTCAAGGTCCAGTGCACGTCGCCCTCACGCAAATCCATCCAGAAAAGCGCCGTCGCCGCATGGGCAAGCGCATAGCCGAAATCGCGCGGCACCAGCTTCGGCATCGATGTGGTGCCAGAGGTGAAATAGGCCATCATCATATCCGTGCTCCGGATCGCGGGAAGGCTCGCCCGGTCAAGATCGGGAGAGGCTTCAGCGAGCAAATCTTCGAAGGAGAGCCAGCCCGGATGCGTCCCGCCCACGACGATGCAATGCTCGACCTTCGGGCATTGATCCCGCACCTCATCAAACTTCACACAATGCTCCGGCGTGACGACGATGAACCTCGCGCCCGATGCCTGCACCCGGTAAGCTATATCCTTCGCGGTCAAAAGGTTGGTGCCCGGCATGGAGATCGCACCGATTTTCATGCAGCCGAACAGGACCGTGTACCAGGCTGGAATACGGCCGATGATGACGCAACCGAAATCCCCCTTGGTGATGCCAAGCGACGAGAGGGCATTAGCGAAGCGGCTGGACTGCTCGGAAAAATCGGAATAGGTGATGTTCCGGATATCCGATCCATCCCGCGACACCGCAATGATCGCCGTGCCGTCCCTTTCGCGGGCACGGACATCGATCACGTCATAGGCAAAGTTGAAATCCTCCGGGATATCGAGGCGGTATTCCTTCCGGGCCACCTCGTAATCGCGGGTCTGCTCAAGTACATCCATTTTTTCCCTCCCTGAAAACGGATGCGGTCTCTGGCTCCCCTATACCGGATTTTTCAGCTGTTTCACCATTTCATCCCGCATGACAAATTTCTGCGGCTTGCCGGTGACGGTCATGGGAAGTTCGGACACCATCCGTACATATCGCGGAATCTTATAATGCGCGATCTGGTTCTGACAATAGGCCTTTACCGCCGCCTCGTCGAGGGAGGCCCCGTTCCGTGTGACGATCCAGGCGCAGACCTCCTCGCCAAACTTGTCGTCCGGCACGCCGAAGACCTGAACTTCCTGAATATCGGGATGGATGAAAAGAAATTCCTCGATCTCGCGGGGGTAAATATTTTCGCCGCCCCGGATGATCATATCCTTCAGGCGACCGACAATCTGGCAATAGCCTTCCGCGTCGAGAATGGCGAGATCGCCCGTCCGCATCCAGCCACCGTCAACGATGGCCTCATTCGTCCGTTCCTCATCTTCCCAATAGCCCCGCATGACAGAATATCCGCGTGTCCAGAGCTCTCCCTGCTCGCCCACAGCAACCTCGGCACCCGCTTCGCCCACAATTTTCACTTCGACATGGGGATGGATGCGGCCAACGGTCGCGACCCGCTTCTCAAGCGGATCATCGACATCGCTCTGGAAGGAAACGGGGGAGGTTTCGGTCATGCCGTAGCAGATAGTCACTTCCGACATGTTCATCTGCTGGATGACGCGCTTCATCACCTCGATCGGGCAAGGCGCCCCCGCCATGACACCGGTACGAAGGCTGGTGAGATCGAACTCCGAGAGTTTCGGATGATCGACCATAGCAACAAACATGGTCGGCACGCCATAAAGCGCCGTGCAGCGTTCCCTTGCGACAGCGGTAAGCGTTTCGAGGGGATCGAAAGCCTCCCCCGGGAAGACCATGCAGGCACCGCGGGACACACAGCCAAGCGATCCCATCACCATGCCGAAACAATGATAGAGCGGTACCGGAATGCAAAGCCGGTCGGCCTCCGTGAAATTCATCCGCCCGACCACATTCGCCGCGTTATTGACGATATTGAAATGGGTGAGCGTCGCTCCCTTCGGCGCACCGGTCGTACCGGAGGTGAACTGGATATTGATCGGATCGTCAGGGGAGAGCGACTTGGTGATACTGTCGAGCCGGAGCTGCTGCGCCGGACCGCCAAGCCCCTGGATTTCGCTGAACGGATAGATCCCGGCCCCAGGCGCATCGGTAAGCCCGATCACGATTTTAAGGGCAGGCAGTTTCGCGGCATTGAGCCGCCCGGGCTCGCATTTCTCAAGCTCGGGCGCGAGGGTCCGGATCATCTGCAGATAATCGGAGGATTTGAACTTGTCCGCCGTGATCAGTGCGCGGCAGCCCGACTTGTTGAGCGCATATTCGAGTTCCGAAAGCCGGTAGGCCGGGTTAATATTGACGAGGATCAGGCCGATCCGCGCCGTCGCATATTGCGTCAGGATCCATTCGATCCGGTTCGGCGACCAAATCCCGATCCGGTCCCCTTTCTCAAGCCCGAGCGCCAGCAGGCCGGAGGCCAGTGCATCAATTTCCCGGTCGAGATCGTAATAGGTGAGCTTCTTCCCCTCCGCCGGGAAAACCAGCGCATCGCGCGGCCCGAATTTCGAGACAGTCTCGCGGAACATGTCGGGGATGGTGATATATTTGAGCGGTTCCGATTTCTCCCCTGCCACATAGGAGCGGTTATTCTCCGGCGCGATCAGGCCGCTCTTGTCTTTCGTCTCCCCTTCCGTCGTCTCAACGGCGACCTTACCGATCTTGTCTGCAAGGCTTTCGTTCAGAATGGACATCATTATTTCTCCCGTTTAGAAGGTCCGCCAATCCCCGCTTTGTTCAAAGGCATGGGCAGCCTGATATATTGTCATTTCGCAATAGTCGTCCGCAACGAGCATCATTCCGATCGGCAATCCTTCGCTCAAGCCGCAAGGGATCGACATGGCCGGAAAGTGGCCGGAATTGAAGGCCGAGGTATTGCCGACCATTTCAAAGGCCCGGGTCACATATTCCATCAGGCTGGCATCCGGCGCCGGAATTTTCTGCGCCTTCATCGGCAGGGTCGGAACCAGCAGAAGATCGAACTTCCGGAACATCTCCTTGTATTTTGTACGGACGAGCCGCATCAGATTCTGCGCCTTGCCGTAGAAACGGCCGCGGTATTGCGTCTGGAAAAACTCCCCGATGAACATACAGGTTTTGAGGGAGTGAGACAATTCATCTGCGCGGCTCCGCCAGTTTCCGAAATGATCGATCATGGAGGGAAGATAGAGCCCTTCATAATTCGTCCCGCCGCAATTGCCGTGCATCATGTGATCCTGCAACCCTTCCACCGTGATGGCAACCCAGGCATCGCCCGCAAGATTATGTTCGGGCAGGGAAATTTCGCTCACAATCGCACCGAGCCTTGCAAATCGCTCCGCCGCCTCGCGCACCTTGGCATCGACATCGGCCTCGCTTTCCGGGCGGCCGAAGCCTTCTTTCAGAATACCGATCCTGAGGCCATTGCAGCCACGGTCGAGCGCCTCTGTATAGCGATAGACTTTCGGCGCATACTGCCGCGGATCGAGCCCGTCTTCGCCCGCCAGCACTTCAAGGAACAGCGCATTGTCGGCGACATTGCTGGTGATCGGCCCGACATGATCTATCGTCTGCTCAACCGGCATGATCCCGGTATAGGGCACCAGGCCATGGGTTGCCTTCATGCCATAGACCCCGCAGTTGGAGGAGGGGATGCGGATCGATCCGCCCTGATCCCCGGCAATGGCCATATCCACCTCGCCCGAGGCGACAAGGGCGGCGGACCCGCTGGACGATCCGCCCGCCATATATCCATGCTTCCAGGGATTATGAACCGGGCCTGTGGCATTTGTGTGGCTGCCTCCGGAAAGACAGAGATTTTCGCAATGGGACTTGCCGACGATGATGGCGCCCGCATCGAGAATGCGGGTCACGATGGTCGCATCGATCTCGGGCGTATATCCCTCCATGATAGAAGAGCCGTTCATCATCGGCACGCCAGCAAGGCAGACCGTATCCTTCAAGACAATTTTCTTGTCGCGGAGGGGGCCGTCCATCGCCCCCTTGATATTGGTTTTGTAGTACCAGGCATTGAGCGGGTTTTCAGAAGGCGACGGCCGGTAGCCCGGGGAACGCGGATAGCGCACCTCTGGCAGATAGTCAGGCAGCGCATCCAGCCGGTCATAGCTCTGGATATAAGGCTCCATGATCTCGGAAAACTGGCGAAGTTCGTCATCGCTCAAGGACATGTTGAAGCGGTCCGCCATGGCGCGCATCTGTGAAAGGCTTGGACGTTTGACTGTCATATTGGTCCCCGGAAAGTTATATGGCTTGTCGCTCGCTTGCGCGGGCGCGCTGGAGCTTGTTGCACGGGAAGGTTTCGATGCGGGCAATGTTGCCCCCGTCGCGCCGGTCGTCCGGACGG
>SBHH01000256.1 GCA_006226265.1 Alphaproteobacteria bacterium
TTGATCCATCTCGCGCTGCAGGCGGCGCTCGCCGGTGGCGATATGGAGCGGGCATTGCAACTGGCACCGGAAGCAATCAAAAGCGAGAAGGGGGGCGATTCGGCAGCCTATCTTGTGCTTTCCCTCGATGCGCTGCGCCAGAAAGACTATAGGACCGCCCTCGACAATCTTGAAAAAACCAGCGACAGCGGATTTAACGTTCTCCTGAAACCGATGTTAAAGGCGTGGGTCGATCTTGGCCTTGGCAATGTCACCGCGGCCATGAGTGATCTGGACTCCCTCGACAAATATTCTGGGTTCGAGGCACTGAAAAGCTACCATCTTGCTCTCCTTGCCGATGTCTCGGGCAATAAGGACCTGGCCGACAAGGAATATGTTACTGCAATCAAAGGTCCGTCCGGCCGTGCTGTTCGTCTTGTACAATCCTATGGTGCCTATCTTGTCCGGAACGGGGACAAGGCGGGGGCCTTGAAAATGTTCAACGATTATCTCCAGGCCTATCCCTTGAGTCCCTCCATTAAAGCATTGAAGGAAGATCTTCTCGCCGGCAAGAACATTCCAGCGCTCGTGACCAGTCCGGTCAATGGCGCGGCGGAGGCGCTTTACAGCATGGCCTCCGTCATCGGGCAGGAGCGTGCCGTCGGCGTTGCCGCGACCTATTCCTATTTCGCGCTGATGTTGAAGCCTGATTTTCCGGTTGCCCAGGTTATGCTGGCCGAAACCGCTGAGGATCGTGGCAAATGGCAGGAGGCGCTTGATCTTTACGGCCGGGTCGACCCTTCCTCCGCCTATTATAAGGATGCTAAAATTCGTTCTGCCTGGTCGATCTACAAGCTCGGCAGGCCGGAAGATGCGGTAGAAAAGCTCAATCAGATCGCAAAGGATTATCCCGACGATATCGAAGCGCTGGTGGCTCTCGCGGATATGAGCCGGGAGCAGAAACTCTGGAAAGAGGCTGCACATGAGTACAGCCGGGCAATTGACCGTCTGAATGGAGACGAGGTTCGGCACTGGTCGCTTTTCTATGCCCGCGGCATTGCCTATGAGCAGTCCAAACAATGGCCATTGGCAGAGGCGGATCTCTTGAAAGCGCTGAAGCTGCAACCGAACCATCCGCAAGTGATGAATTACCTCGCTTATTCCTGGGTTGATCGGGATGAAAATCTCGGTAAGGCGAAGGAAATGCTGATCAAAGCGGTCGCCCTGCGCCCTCGCGACGGCTATATCGTCGACAGCCTTGGCTGGCTTTACTACCGGATGGGGGATTTCAAGGACGCGGTGGCGCAGCTTGAAAAGGCTGTCTCGCTTGAGGCAGCCGATCCCACGATCAACGATCATCTCGGCGATGCTCTCTGGCGCGTCGGACGGCGGGAAGAGGCACGCTATCAATGGCAGCGATCGCTCTGGCTCAACCCGTCTGCGGACCAGATCCCGCTCATCCGGGAGAAGCTTAAAAACGGCCTGAAAGACGATATCAAGGCCGAGAAATAGGCCCCGTGCACATGTCCGGTCTTTCCCTGATTGCCAGGCCCAAGGTCAATCTCTTTCTGCATGTGACGGGCCGTCGAGACGATGGCTATCATCTGCTTGAAAGTCTTGTGATCTTTCCTGAAGGGGGCGATGAACTCTTTGTCGAAGCGGCGGCGGAGATTTCGCTCACCGTGACCGGCGAGTTTGCCGGGAATACCGGACCGGATGAAGAGAATCTTGTTCTCCGCACGGCGAAAAAACTTCAGGAAATGGCTGGTGTTACTGCGGGCGCTGCGATCCGCCTTCGCAAGAATCTGCCGGTTGCGGCGGGTCTTGGGGGTGGTTCCGCCGATGCGGCGGCAACCTTTCATCTCCTACAGGAATTATGGGAATGCAATTTTCCGGATGAGGATATTTTCACGGCCGGTCTTGCGCTTGGTGCGGATGTTCCGGCATGTCTTCTCGGGCGCCCGGCCATCATGTCAGGGATCGGGGAAGTTCTCACTCCTGTCCCCGGCTTTCCAGCTTTGCATGTTCTGCTTGTCAATTCCGGTGCGAAGGTGCCGACAGGGGCGGTTTTTTCGAAGCTTGCTCACCCTTTTGAGCCGTTGAAGAGACCCGCGTTCGAGGAGGGCATACAGGCCGGCCGGCTCATTTCACTTCTGAAGCAATGCCGTAATGATCTTGAAACTCCGGCGTGCGAGGTTGCGCCGGAAATCAACGAAGTATTACGTCTTCTGTCGGATACGGAGGGCTGCCGTCTCTCCCGGATGAGCGGGAGCGGAGCAACCTGTTTCGGCCTTTACGCGAGTGAAGAGGAAGCGGTTGTCGCTTCTCAGGTTATCCGCGCCCGCCACCCAGACTGGTGGGTTTCGCCGACAATAGCGTGAATTTGACTACAGGGCCGGAATTAGCGGAACTTCCGAAAATTTGGCTTGAGCTTCCGTGGCCCTTTGGATAGAAAGAGGCTCCTTATTGGGGTGTAGCCAAGCGGTAAGGCAGCGGGTTTTGATCCCGTTATTCCCAGGTTCGAGTCCTGGTACCCCAGCCATATTTCTTCACCGGCCCCACCCCTTCCCCGGGGCCGGCATAATTCACGACATTAAGGTCATCACGAAGAGAGGCGCCAGTGTCCAAGCTCGTCGTTTTCACCGGTAATGCTACCCCCGAACTGGCCCGCGCGATGGTCAACCATCTGAATCTGCCCATTGGCAACGCCGATGTGGGCACCTTCAGTGATGGTGAAGTGGCTGTCGAGATTCAGGAAAATGTCCGTGGCAAGGACGTCTTCATTGTCCAGTCCACCTGCAATCCCACCAACAACAACATCATGGAACTGCTGGTCATGGCCGACGCCCTGCGTCGCTCCTCCGCTGGCCGCATTACCGCCGTGATGCCGTATTTTGGTTATGCCCGCCAGGATCGCCGCGTGCGTTCCATTCGCGTGCCTATCAGT
>SBHH01000319.1 GCA_006226265.1 Alphaproteobacteria bacterium
CAACCTCGATCTGAACCACGCCATCATCGCGTACCTTGGTCACTTTGCCCATGATACCGCCTGCGGTGACAACATTGTCGCCCCGGCGAACGGCTTCGATCATGGCCCGGTGTTCCTTGGCCCGTTTCTGCTGCGGGCGGATCAGAAGAAAATAAAACACCACGCCAATCAGAATCAGCGGCGCCAGTTGCTGTAGTTGCTCCATAATTGAAAGGTCCCCTGGTACAATTAAAAAACCGGCGGCGTTTTCCGGACGCCACCTCCTGTAAAATTACAGAACGACTTTTAGGTGTTCTATAACCTCAATGCAAGCCGCAATCCTTGGTAATCCAACAATAGAGCGGATTACGGGCGGAGATGAGGCTTGATCATCCCTGTCTCTACTGGCATTTATGGTGCCTGTCCCGTAAGTTGGGAGTTCCGGTCCTTCATTTCAATTGGTGATCATGAGTAACGACGAGATTTTAGCGCAGCTGACCCGTATTGCCGACAGCCTGGAACGGCTGGCCCCGCCTGAACCGCCCGCTCCCGACATAAATCGGGGCGACGCCTTCGTCTGGCATGCCGAGAGCAACAGCCTGCGCCTTGTGCCGAAAGTCAACCACGTCGATATGTCGATGCTGCACGGGATCGATCAGGTGAAGGATATCCTGCTGGATAACACAATGCGCTTCGCGCGCGGCCTGCCCGCCAACAATGCACTTCTCTGGGGCGCGCGGGGCATGGGGAAAAGTTCTCTCGTCAAGGCATCCCATGCCCTCGTCAACCGCCAGATGGAAAAGAAACTGGTGCTGGTGGAGATCCACCGGGAGGATATCCCCTCCCTCCCCGTCCTCATGCAGCTTTTGCAGCAGACGCCGCGGCGCTGTGTCCTCTTTTGCGATGATCTTTCGTTTGACAATGACGACAGCACCTACAAATCGCTGAAGACGGTGCTCGATGGCGGGCTGGAAGGGCGGCCCAACAACGTGATTTTCTACGCGACCTCCAACCGGCGGCATATGATGCGCCGCGACATGATCGAGAACGAGCGTTCAACCGCGATCATGCCCTCCGAGGCGATCGAGGAGAAAGTCTCCCTCTCCGACCGGTTCGGCCTCTGGCTTGGCTTCCACAGCTGCTCCCAGGATGAATATCTCGACATGATTCGAGGCTATGTCAGCCATTTCGGCATTCCCATCTCGGAGGAGGACATGAAACGCGAGGCCGTCGAATGGACGCGCACCCGGGGCTCACGCTCCGGCCGGGTTGCCTGGCAATATATCCAGGATGTAGCGGGCCGGACCGGCACCGCCATCGAATAGGCCTTTCATATAACCATTACCTCAAAGGGAATGGACGCCGTTACCGCTTCGGGGCAAACTGTTCCTCAATCGCAATTTCGAGGAAAAGAAGAACAGCCATGAGCGGGAAAGACCTTACAAGCTATATTCATGAGCGCATGCCCTTCTGCGCAACGTTGGGCCTTAAAGCCGAGAAAATGACGCCGGAGGAAGTGGTGCTCAGCCTCGACTGGGCGGCAGAGCTTTGCACGGCAGCGGGGATGCTGCATGGCGGCGCGCTGATGGCGCTCGCGGATTCGGCGGGCGGCGCGGCGGCCTTCGCCAACCTGCCGGAAGGCGCGAGCGGCACCTCCACGATTGAATCGAAGACGAATTTTCTGGGCGCCATGCGCGAAGGCACCGTCATCGCGACAGCCCGCCCGCTTCATGTCGGCGGATCGACCATCGTGATCGAAACGGAACTCAGAAATAACGGCAAGCTGATCGGCAAGGTCACGCAGACCCAGACGGTCCTCCGTCCGCGAACCTGAAAATTTCAAGGACTTAAGGGCTATTCGAGAAGCGCCACCGGATCGATGGCGCGCCCTTTTTTGCGGATCTCGAAGTGAAGCTGGCTTTCCGTGACATTCCCGGATGAACCGGCATAGGCAATGATCTCGCCCTTCTTTACCGCATCGCCTTTCGCGACCAGCGCCTTCTCCGTATGGCCATAGGCGGTGACATAACCGTCCGAGTGGGAAATGAGCAACAGATTGCCGAAAGAGCGCATTTCATTCCCGACATAGGAGACAACGCCATTTTCCGACGCACGGATCGGCGTCCCCTCCTTTACCAGGATATTGACGCCGTCGTTATGAAGCCCGTTGCTCTTCTTGCCGAAGCCGGAAATGATCTTGCCCTTGACAGGCCAACTGAACGCCTCGCTAGCACGAACGGGCGGCGTCTTGATCGTGAATTTGTGGCGCGGCACGGGCGGGATTTCGGCTTTGGCAACCTGATAGCCTTGTCCCGCCTGTGCCGCCGCTGGTCCCCCGTCCTTGTCCGGCACCGAAGCAGTATTGGCAACCAATGCTTTCGGCGCCGCACCAAGCGGCGGCAGCGTATTGACCGAAACCGCATCGAGCGGTTCGGAGGTGACTTTTGCGACAGCGGCCTTCTGCACTTGAGGTACGGACCAGTCCGTCGTCGAAGCGGAGGCGACGCGCACCTCGCCATTCGACTTCAAGGGAATTTGCAAACGCTCCCCCGGTGACAGGGTATAGGGCGGGCTGAGGAAGTTGAAATGCGCCACTTCGGCCATGTCCAGATCATAAACACGGGAAATGGCATACAACGTCTCCCCCGGGCGCACGACATGCTGGTGGAATGCCGGAATTTTAAGCTGCTGGCCCGGATAGATGACATAAGGCTTGTGCAAACCGTTCATCGCAATCAGCGACGAGAGCGGCAGATGATTCTCATCGGCCACCTTGCTCAGCGTATCGCCGGGACGGATCGTAATATAGTGATAGGAAAGATCGCGGTAATAGGAGTTCGGTTCCTGAAAGGGCCGAACAACCGCCGCTTTCTGGACACCTGCACTGGCATATCCACCGGAAACCGTATGGACGCGCTGAACCGGGACCACGGCCTTCGAGGTCCGT
>SBHH01000093.1 GCA_006226265.1 Alphaproteobacteria bacterium
TCGCAGTTCGTGCTGGCGCGCGAGCTCGGGAAAGAGATGCTGTCGCGCGGCAAAGGCAAAATCATCTTCACGGCCTCCGTCCTCTCCTACCAGGGCGGGATCAATGCGTCGAGCTACGCGGCGAGCAAGGGCGCGATCAAGACGCTGACCATGGCGCTTGCCAATGAATGGGCCGGGCAGGGCGTCAATGTGAACGCCATTGCGCCGGGCTATATCCGGACGGATGTCACGCAGGATCTTCAGGATAATGAGGAACGTTACACCGCCATCCTCGGCCGTACCCCGGCGGGCCGCTGGGGCAATATCGAAGATATGGCGGGCCCGGTCGTCTTTCTCGCGTCCGACGCGTCCGATTTCGTGCATGGCAGCATCATGACCGTCGATGGGGGCTGGATGGGCCGGTAATCTAGCCCGTCGTTGCCGGGGCGGGATTGCGGGGTGGTTTGTAAAGCGCGAACAGGATCTGGATGAGGCCTGCGCAGAGGCCGAGACTGATGCCGATTTCCAGGGCAAGATTGTAGGATCCCATCCGGTCGAACAGCCAGCCCCCGCCAAAGGCGCCGAGAAAGCTGCCGATCTGATGGCTGAAAAAGGCGAAACCCTGGATCATCGCCTGCCATCTGAGGCCGAACATCTCGACCACCGATCCGGCGACAAGAGGGGAGACGCCAAGCCACAGAAAGCCCATCACGGCGGCAAAGAGAATGGTCGAGGTTGCGGTGGGGGGCGTCAGGAAATAGATGGCCAGCACGACCGAGCGGGACATATAGATCATGCCAAGGAGGGCCTGTTTCGACCAGCGGCCTCCGGCCCATCCGAAGAACAGGCTGCCGATCACGTTAAAGCCGCCGATGATCCCGAGAGCCGACGCGCCCAGCATGGGGTTCATGCCGCAAATCGCGAGGTAGGTTGGAAGATGCGTCGTCAGGAAGACGAGCTGCATTCCGCAAACGAAGTAGGCCGCCGCCATCACGAGGAACGGGGCATGGCGGAAGGCGACCGCAATGGCTGCGCGCGCGGGCAATCTGTCCGAATTATCGGCGGAAAGTTCAAGCGGCGCTTCCTTATCGACGCGTCCGGCAAGCCAGGCGGCCGGGATAATCAGAAGGGTGAGCAGGATAAATCCGCCAAGCCCGACCCGCCAGCTATAGGCGGAAACGAGATACTGGCCCATCGGCGCCGCAATGATGGCGCCGACGGATCCCGCCGCCGAGACGATCCCGAGGGCGGTGCTCCGGACAGCGGGCGGAACCAGCCGTGTGGTCACGGACAGGGTCATGGCGAAGGAGGCGCAGGCCATCGCGATCCCAACGCAGAGGCCGGCGCCGATCGTGATCATCAGCACCCCGTTGGCTGTCGCCAGCAGAACCATGCCGACAAGATAGGAAATCGCGCCGGTCATCATGACCGGACGGAACCCCCAGCGGTCCGCAAACATCCCGGCGAAAGGCTGGCATAATCCCCAGACCAGGTTCTGCAATGCGATGGCAAAGGTGAAATCTGTAACCGTGACGGCGATATCACCTGTCATGAACGGCATGAACAGGCCGAGGCTCTGGCGAATGCCGAAGCTGAGGCTGAGCATGAGTGCCGCCGAAATCAGGATTGGTAGAACCGGCAGCAGGGCTCCTTTATGTGTCATAAGGCTAAGCCTTTTTTATTATTGTTTTTTGTAAAGATATAACGCCCTTGCGCCGCTGGCAATTGGCTATTTTTATGAAGGAGAGACCATAAAATGATGCGATTTGCGCTCTGATATTTTATTGACAATCTGTCCCGGCGGGCGTAATCAGCAGGCAAGGGTGAAGGCCCCTGCCGTCCGCTGGCCAACAGGCCAAGGTGAAGCCTTTCTGAAAATCTCATGAACCGATCAAATGAGTATGCGGTTTAATGGAAATGCGGGCACCATTTTCAAACAGGCATACGGAAATTTGAGGTTTGTGATGGATTTACCCTCCTCCCTTTCTATTGAGATGCTGAAACAGCAGGCCAAAAGCCTGCGCAACGAATTAAACGAAAAAGGCACGCTGATCGGCCATAGCGAAGCCTTGGAACGGCTTGCGCATCGGTACCGCTTCAAGAACTGGAATACGTTGCAGGCCGTGGTCAAAGAGCGCGCGTCTACACTTTCACTTATGCGCGATGATAAAGTCAAAGGCCGCTATCTGGGGCAGCCTTTTACCGGGACTGTCTTCAAAATCGAACCGCAGGGCGCATCGCGCTATCGCCTGACCCTCAATCTGGACACGCCCGTCGATGTCGTCCGCTTTGCAAGCTTTTCGGCCCATCGCAAGCGGATTACCGCGACCGTTGGCCCGGACGGCAAGACAGCGGAAAGAACATCCGACGGTATGCCGCAGCTGATCCTCGATCTTTAATCAAATCCAACTGTTTTTTGGCGGTGCGCCTGTGATCGCGCCGTCTTCTTAAGGGGAAGGTCATGAGTGTTTCTTCTTCACATAATGCGAATTTCTTCCTGAAGGGGGCGATCCCGCTCCTCTTCGTCAAGACGGCGGCGCCTATCATCCTCGTGATGGGAATGAACGGCCTTTTTACCGTGGTCGATGCCTATTTTCTCGGGATTTACGTGGGCGGCAAGGCGCTGACGGCGGTTACGCTCATGTTTCCGCTTTATATGCTGCTGGTGGCCCTTTCGACCCTGGTTACGACGGGCTTTGCCAGCATCTATTCGCTCCTGCTGGGTGCTGGAGAAAGCGTCCGTGCTGCCCGTGTATTTGCTGAAGCGGTGCAGCTATCGCTCCTCGTTTGCCTTATGCTGATGGTCTTTTTCCTCGCTTCCGGCCATCCGCTCACGCTTGAAATCGCGAACGGAGAACCGGAGCTTGCGGCCCTTGGCTATCGCTATATTTCCATCCTGATTTTCTGTTCCCCGCTTGTATTCCTGCTGGCGATTAATACGAACGCTCTCCGCTCCGAAGGTCGGCTTTCCGCGATGGCGGGGGTGACCCTCTTCTCGGCGCTCCTGAATATCTTCTATGACTATCTCTTCATTGCGCGGTTTGGCTGGGGCGTCGGCGGGTCGGCCTGGGGAACGATATTAGCGCAAGCCTGTGCGCTCGGCGTGCTCTTCCTGTATCTCAAGCTGTCAAAGGGGAACCGCCCGCACATTTCCCTTTTCGCCGTCAGCCGTCGCCATTGGCGGGAGCTCTTAGTGCTCGGCGCGCCGTCCAGCCTTGGCTATATTGGCCTTTCGCTCACTGCGGGCCTGACGCTCTATTGTTTGCAGCGATGGGCGGGGAATAGCTATACAGCGACGGCCGGGGCCTATGGAATTATCACCCGCCTCATGACTTTTTCTTTCCTGCCGCTTCTCGGGCTATCGATGGCGTTCCAGACGATTGCCGGAAATAATTTCGGGGCGCGGCATTTCCTCCGCTCGAACCGGGCGCTTGGAACCGCCATCGCCGCCGCCTTTCTCTATTGTCTGACGGTGGAGGCATTGTTCCTCACGTTTCATTCCGGGATCGGCCTCATTTTTGTTTCGGACGAAGCGATTGTATCGGAAGTCGCGCGCATCCTTCCCTATTCGGTGGCGACAATGATCATTTTCGGACCCATGATGATTATCGGGAGTTACTTTCAGGCCATCGGCGATGCCCCGCGTGCCGGCATTCTCGGTCTTTCCCGGACCTATCTCTTTGCCCTGCCGCTCACCTTCCTATTGCCTTTCCTGTTTGGCGAAGTGGGGATCTGGTATGCGGGGATTGTGGCGGAACTGCTCGTCCTGCTGCTTACCTTTCTGGTGCTGGCACGGCGCTGGCGTACGGGCGGTTATCGCTGGGGTCTGCTTGAGGGCGTGGTCTGACTCCCTTCCGGAACTGGACAATCCGGAGCGAAGGCGATATTGCAAGGGGGAGAATTTCTGCCGGAGGTGATTTCTGGCGTGAGACATTAGCCCCCTTTCAATAAAAAGGACAAAAAGAATGCTGAAAGATGTAGTGATCTGCGAACCGGTACGCACGCCGGTTGGCCGTTTCGGCGGACAGTTCAAGGATCTCCATGCCCATGAGCTTGGCCGCACCGTGATCGAGGGGTTGCTTGTCCGCTGCAACGGCCTGAAAGACCGGGTCGAGGATGTTATTTTCGCGCAATGCTATCCGTCGATGGACGCACCGGCGCTTGGCCGTGTCGTCGGGCTGGATGCCGGGCTTCCCATTACCATTGGCGGGTATCAGCTTGACCGGCGTTGCGGCTCCGGCCTGCAGGCGATTATCAATGCGGTGATGCAGGTGGCGACCGGCGGCTCCAGTGTCGTGATTGCGGGCGGTGCCGAATCCATGTCGAACGCGCCCTTCTATTCGACGGCGGGGCGCTGGGGCATCAAGGGAACGTCGCTTGAATTTCACGATGCGCTGGCGCGCGGGCGCGTGACAGCGGGCGGTATCAATTTCCCGGTTCCGGGCGGCATGCTGGAAACGGCGGAAAACCTTCGTCGCAGTCATTCTGTCCCGCGCGAGGAACAGGATGCCTTCTCCGTTGAATCCCACCGTCGTGCGGTTGCGGCGCAGGCCGAAGGGCGCTTTGATGATGAAATCATTTCCGTGACCGTCAAAGGCCGGAAGGGCGACACGACCTTCGACAAGGACGAGCATCCGCGGCCCGAGGCTAACCTTGAAAGCCTTTCCAAGCTCCGGCCCATCCGCCAGAAGCAGGATGCGGAGGCAACGGTCACGGCGGGCAACGCCAGCGGCCAGAACGATGGCGCCTCGGCCTGCGTGGTCACGACTCGCGCGATTGCCGATGAGCTGGGCCTTAAAGCCTTCGCAAGCCTTAAAAGCTGGGCGGTTGCGGGCGTCGGACCGGAGATTATGGGCATCGGCCCGGTTCCGGCGACGCAAAAGGCCATGGAACGGGCGGAGCTTTCCTTGAAAGACATGGACCTCATTGAACTTAACGAGGCTTTTGCGGCGCAGGTGCTCGCCTGCACCCGGGACTGGAAGCTTGATAAGGCGGATTTCGAGCGGATGAATGTCAATGGTTCTGGCATTTCACTCGGTCATCCGGTTGGCGCGACGGGCGGTCGTATCCTCGCGACCCTGCTCCGGGAAATGGACCGGCGGGGCGCCCGCTACGGCCTTGAAACCATGTGCATCGGCGGGGGCCAGGGCCTTGCCGCGATTTTCGAACGCGTCTGAGAAAACTTTGAATGAGGGCGTGCCGTTTTATGCACGCCCTTTTTTATGAAAGATTTGTCAGGCGGAGGAACCTTGTCGGCAGCGCCTGACAAAGTTTTCGAACTCGCCAAGAAAGCGCCGGATTTGATCACTCATTTCCGGATCCTCCAGAAAGCTGCGGATTTCAGCCGGAGTCTTGGCGAGAAGCGGAAAGCGCCGGAAAATCTCCTCGTTGAAATTAGCTGAAACCGTTCGGAGAACAAGGCGGAGAGAGGCAAGCATGTCTTCCCCCCGCGATGAGGCATGGGTCAGCACGATCGGCCGGTCAATGACGGCCTCCCCCGAGACGAGCCAGTCGATGGCATTTTTAAGACCGCCCGGGATTGCATGAACATATTCAGGACTTGAGATGATCAGGCCATCGGCGGCCTCCACCTCGGCGATGAAACTCCGGACCGGCTCCGGCGTCTTCTCTCCTTCCAGATCCTGTGAAAAGACGGGTAACTGCTGCAGGAACGGAAAAACGCGGATATCCATTCCGGCGGGCGCTTTGGCCGCCATAACTTCCAAGAGAGCCGTATTCGTCGACTGGCGGCGGGTACTTCCCGATATCGCAAGAAAATTCATTCCTGCTCTATAGCAGCTGCGCAAATTTCCGCCAATCTCTTGTCACGTCCGAATTTTGCCGCCGCGCCGATTTCAGCATCATCGGGCGTCAGGTTGCCTCCCGCAGGACTTCGCGCGTATGTTCCCCGAGTTTGGGGGCGCCCCGGCGGATGGAGGCCGGGGTTTTTGAAAAGACAGCCGCATGGCGCGCCTGCCGCAGGCGACCGGCAGACGGATGGTCCGTCTCGACAATGGTGCCGTTGGCGGCGATTTGCGGATGCTGCCTCATTTCCGTGCGGGTCAGCACTTTCGCGGAGGGGACATCCGCCTTTTCAAGACGGGCCAGAATGTCATCAACGGAAAAATCGCGAATGACGTCCTGTATTGTCTGAAGCCGCGCGTCCTTATTGATCTCGCGAAGCTTGGCTCCGCGAGGCCGAGGCGCTGCACCACGCCCGAGCGGAAATTCTGGATAAAGACATCCGCGTCCCTGACGAGCGCGATCAGGACCTCCCGCTCCGGACCGGATTTCAGATCAAGCGTCACGGAGCGCTTGTTCCGGTTGTTGTTGAGGAAAGATGCGGAAAAGTCACCCCTTCGGGTTGCGACATGCCGGGCGGAATCACCGCCGTTTGGCGTTTCACCTTGATGACATCCGCACCCTGGTCGGCAAGCATCATCGTCGAGAGGGGGCCCGACACGACGGTCGTAAGATCAATGACCCTGACGCCGTCGAGCGGACCGCGCGGGAGGGGGGAGGAAGGGGTGGTCATGTTATATCTCCGTTATCAGCGAGAGAGGCGACTATCCCCAGGGGGCGTCAAGGAAATCGGGGTATTTGTTGTCATTCTTCGCTAGTTCCTTGCTGCCCAGATTATCCGAACTGCCGCCGCAGCCGCAAACCATCTCATTTTCGGAAATTTCCCATCCCAGGACGGCTTCCAGGTCCGACTGGCATAACAATTCATATCCATCACTGATCATCTTGCTGGTTCCTTTTTCGGGTTGACGATGTGTTGGAGATAGGAAGTTTCATGAAAATAAAGAATATTCATTATTCAAAAGAAATTGATTTGAATTTTGGAACAATCCGCCGGGCGGTGGTTTCCTTGCTTCCTATACTTTTAATTTTCGAACTAATCAAATTTGAATAATCCATATTCTTTCTTCTAACGGATCAATTCATATTCCTGACCAGCGAGGGCGGAAACCGGTGTTCCGGCCGCGAACGAAAGCTGAAGGAGCAGGACTATGACACAACAGACAATCAGGCCCCATGATCTCGCCTTTTCGAATACGGCGCGCGCCGTTCAGACACGAAAAGGATCGCGCGAGATTTATGCCGCTTCCGAAGAGAAGGGAAACTGGACGGGGGTTATGAATACCGCCGTCAAGAAATTCATTGCCAACCCGCTTTCTGCAGGTGCGCCGCGCCGTGCTGCAGATCGCGCCCGTTTATCTTGATGCCCGGGCAACATGGGAAAAATTGAAAGCCATGGCGGATATTGCCGTCGCGGACGGCGCCGAAGTGCTGACATGGGGCGAAAGCCTTATTCCCGGATATCCGGGCTGGATCGCCGTCGACAGTTCCGAAACGCAGAAACCGCTTTATGCCCGCTATTGGGATCAGGCCGTCACGCTCGATGGGCCGCTTGTTGCCGATATCCGGGAATGTGCGCGCCGCCACAAGGTGATGATTGTCGCAGGCGTGGCAGAACGCGCGGGCGGTTCGACCTATGCGACGACCCTCACCATCGGCAGGGACGGTTCGCTTCTCGGGCGGCACCGGAAAATCAAGCCGACCTGGCGGCAACGGACTTTGTCCATCAGGACGGGGCCTCGCAGATAATAGCACCTGACAGAACAATCGTTGCTGGGCCGCTGATTGACGAGGAGGGGATCGTCGCGGCCGCCCTTACCGCCGAGGCCGTGATTGAGGAGCGGCAGCTTCTCGATTCAAGCGGGCATTATTCGCGCAAGGATATCTTCAATCTCGAAGTGCGAAATCCCTGCTGATATTTGTCAGTTCAGGAAAGGATCGGCGCGCAGCCGCTCTACCGCAAGGTCGATGAAGGCTCGGACCTTGGCGGAGGCGCGCCGTCCGCTCATATGCACGATGTTGATGGGAATGGGATCAGGCTGGAATTCCGTCAGAACCGTCTGCAGACAGCCTGTCCGAAGCGAGGGGCTGAACTGATAGGACAGTGCCCGCGTGAGGCCCCAGCCGCTTTCCGCCGCGCTGATCGAGGTGGCGACGGAGGAATAGACCAGCCGGGGTTTCAGTGCCACGGCCTTTTTATCGGCGAAACGCCATTCCAGATAGGGCGGCACCGGACCGACGGCGATGATCTTGTGATCCTTCAGATCGTCCGGGGTCTGCGGGATGCCGTTTTTCTCAAAATATTCGGGACATCCGCAAATGGTCCAGGACACCTCTCCGACCTTGGTGGCGATCATGCTGCTATCCTGCAAATGACCGAGCCGGACCGCGACGTCAATGCCTTCCTCCAGCAGATTGACAATGCGTTCGAGGAAAATCCCCTCCACATTCACATCGGGATACATGTCCAGATATTCGAGAATGATGGGGGAAATGTAATGCTGGCCGAAAAGCGTTGAGGCAGTGACGCGCAAAAGTCCGGTTGGCGCGCGATGGGCGCCGCTTGCGGTGGCATTCGCCATCTCCATTTCAGAGACAATCCGCTTTGCATCGCTGAGATAGGCCGTCCCGACATCTGTCAGGGTGACGATGCGCGTCGTCCGGTTAAAGAGAAGCGCGCTTAGTGATTGCTCCAGATCGCTGACGATCCGTGTCACGGAGGGGGAACTGATCCCGAGTTTCCGGGCGGCGCCCGCGAAGCTCTGCTCCTCGGCGACCGAAATGAATACCTCCAGCGCGCGGAACTGATCCATGCCGGATGCCTCCCTTATTATTCCGTTTTTCAAATTAATCCATTTCAAAATTACCTTATTCATAATCAAAAGGAAAGGAAACATATTCGGGCTGTTACCAGCAAACGGGCGAAATGAGTCCCGACACGAAAGAGAGGATAGACCCATGTCACATGTAGCAACCCCGGCCATGATCGCCGATGCACCGGAAGCTTCCCAGGCCCTGCTTACCCAGGTGAAGAAGACAATCGGTTCCATACCGAATATGTTCCGCCTCGTCTCCAACAGCCCGGCCGCTCTCGAAGGATATCTCGGCCTGCATGATGCGCTTGGCAAGGGCGCGCTTGACGCCGCGACGCGCGAACGTATCGCGCTTGCCATCGGCCAGTACAACGAATGTGGATACTGCCTCGCCGCCCACAGCTATATCGGCCAGCATGTCGCGAAGCTCACCGGCAATGAAATCGCCGCCAACCGCAAGGGTTTCTCGACCGATGCGAAGGCTGATGCGGCAGTCCGCTTCGCCGTCAGCGTTGCCAGGGCCCAGGGCAATGTCTCAGCCGGTGAGGTTGAGACGGTCCGCAAGGCCGGCTACAGCGATGGCGAGATTGTAGAGATCATCGTTCATGTCGCCCTCAATACGCTGACGAACTATGTGAACCGCGCCTTGCAGACGGAAATTGACTTTCCGGTTGTTGATGTTGCCGCTGCGTGAGCCCCGGCGGCGGCCCTCGGGCCGGAGCATATGTCTCCCGCTGCTCCGGCCCGATCCGCTAATTTCCCTGAAAGGAAGAAGAAAATGTCTAACATGGATGTAACTTACAAAACCGTCTCCCTCGGCGAGATCGATATGTTCTACCGCGAAGCCGGTAACCCCGAAGCGCCGACGATCCTGCTCCTGCACGGTTTTCCAACGTCGAGCCATATGTACCGCAACCTTATTCCCGAACTCGCGAAAAAATATCATGTCATTGCGCCGGACCTTCCGGGTTTCGGATCGACCAAGGCACCGCGGTGCGGGCAGTATGACTACAGCTTCGATAATCTTTACAAGGCGGTCGAGGCGCTCACGCAAAAGCTCTCCTTGCAGAAATATGTCATCATGCTGTTCGATTACGGAGCGCCGGTCGGCTTCCGGCTTGCGGCGGCAAGTCCTACGGCAAGACGGGGCATGAAATTCCCGTTATCTCCCAGATCGCCCATCGGAGCGGAACCTGGTTCGATCCTCAGTTCGTCAAGCTTTTCCATGGCTTCGCAAATGATGAGGAGTTCTGGGTCGGCCTCAAATCAGATGATTTGCAGCAGCGGAACATGAAGCTGGAGCCCGCGAGCCTTGCCATGCGGGTGAGCGAGGAACGGCTGGACGGCAAGGGCTATCCCTACGGCCTGTCGGATGAGGAAATCCATATGGATACCCGCATCATTACGGTCGCGGATATCTTCGATGCCATCACCGCAGCCCGTCCCTATCGCGACGCTGTGCCAGTCAACAAGACGCTGGAGATTATGAGCAAGGAATGCGATACGGTCATTGATCGGGCCGTCTTCGACAAGCTGAGGAAAATCGTTTCGGAGCTTGGTCTTGGTTAAGGTGCTGGGCAAAAACGGCCCTTAAATTCTTTCGAAATCGAGAACGGCGAACAGGATATTGACGGTTTCTCCGTCGCTGGACAGGGGAAGAATGACCCGTTCAATTCGCTGGCGGTAGTCATTGGCCTGACGGAACATATGATCCGTAAAGACAGGCCGACGTTCGGTGAGGGCAAATTTGTAGTCCGACAGGACTTTTTCCGCCATATCGCCGAATTCAATCTTGTCGAGATATTTGCCAGTGTAATCGCTGCCATACATCTCGACGATACGTGTGCCTGCAAGGCGGACCCGGAAACGGGGGCCTTCATGCTCGACATCCATCATAAGTATTTGTGGAAGCAGGTGTGGCATCTCAAGCGGGTCGAAGTCAGCCCGGGATGGCATTTCCCGGCCGGCCCGCTTTTTTTCCCATAGTGTATGAGCTTGCCGGAGCAGCTCGGACTTCACGTTATGGAGGGGTTTCTCGTTAATCGTCATTATGAGAATGAATTTCGGCTATTCCTAAAAAGGCAGTATAGCAGATTTGTGCAGCTGCGAAAGGCACCTGTTGGGTGCCTTTCGCATTGCGGGAAGGGTATAATCTTCAGGCAGCACTCATCAGACGGGCCGTGAAAAGGCGGCTGCGGCTGACCTTTGTCGCGGTTTTCGCAACAGCGAGGACCCCAAGATCAATCAGCGGCTCTACCGTCACCACCAGCATATAACTTGCGCCGAAGGTGGAGATTGCCGTCAGGTTCTCAATGGAGAAGCCCTGTCCGTAAAGCGCCCAGAAAGCCACCCATGACACGATTCCGCCCTGATAGGACGTTGACAGAGCTAGTGCCTGACGGTAGGTGAGATCGACATAAGGCGTGTCCGGCGCAATCAGGTGCTTTGCCAGCATGTGAATGCCGAGAAGCGGCACGATCAAGGTCGTCACATTGATCCCGTACTGTGGCAGGTCGAAAGGTGCGAAGAACAGGCCTTGGATCAGCAATCCGGCGGCAAGGCCGACCGCAGCCGGGGCAGCGCCGAACAACAAGAGCAGGGTTGAGCCGAGAATGAGATGAACCTCCGACACGCCGACTGGCACATGCGGTAGTACTTCAAAGAAAGAGAAGACGAGTGATGTTGTCGCGAGGCTGCGGAGGGCGAGCGATGTGATATTGCCGCCTTCCTTCAGGGATTTATAGGCAAGTCCGCCGATGATGCCGAAGGCACCCGCGCCCGTTCCATAGCTCAGGATCATTTTCGCGCCGTCAACGACGCCAGGTTCGATATGCATTTTTATCTCCTTTTCGCACCCACCGTGCGAACTTGGGGTTATGGCAATATGCTGCTTCGATGGCAGGTTTCCTGGCTTGCGGTTATCGCCGTCCCGCCTTCCCAGCCGAGTGGCCAGTGGCATAAGGGGTTGGCAACCGCATACAGTTGCGGAGGGCAGCCACGGCATTGGTTCCTGATGGATACGCCGAACCGTGTTCCCTTTTACATCTTCAAATGCGCTTTGGCAGATGAAGAACCATCATGACGACGCTACCCCTCTAATGTGGCGAATGCAATATGTGATATTTGATTTTTAAATTCTGAAAGATCAGCCGCCGACGGCAAGACATCTTGCGTCAAGAACGGCCTGACACCAGTCTTCAGGCCGTTCTTGAGGCAGATTATGGCCGGCGTTTTCAAAAATCCGGTGTTCATGCGGGCCTGTAAATTTTTTGGCATGATGTGCCGTTCCATTGCTGACACCGTCTGCATCGCCATCGATGGTAATGGCGGGAACAGATATCTCCGGCTGCGCGGTCAGCATTGTCTCGATATGGGCAACGGCCGGATCGCCCGGCACCAGCCCATAGCGATGCCGGTAGGAATGGATCACGACATCGACGAAATCCGGATTTTCGAATGAGAGTGCTGTCTTTGCGAATTCCTCCTCGTCAAAATTCCAGGTCGGCGACCACATCTCCCAGAGCAGGCGGGTAATGCCGTTCCGGTCCTTTTCAAGCCCCCGGCGCCCGCGCTCGGAATGAAAGTAATATTGATACCAGAGGCTTGCTTCGACGGCGGCCGGTTCTGGTTTCAGCGATGCCGCGATATTCTGGATATTATAAGAATTACCGGAGACGAGGGCGCTGACCCGGTTCGGCCAGAGGGCAGAGACGATGCAGGCGGCACGGCCGCCCCAGTCATAGCCGCCAACAATGGGCCGATAGAGATTAAGGGCAGCGATGAGTTCCTTGAGGTCATAGGCAAGTGCCGCCTGCTCCCCCGATCGGGGCGTTTTATCTGATAAAAACCGGGTCGGACCATAGCCCCGGAGATAAGGGACGATAACTCTTGCGCCTGCATCTGCGAGACGGAGGGCCGCTTTCTCATAGGAAAGAATATCGTACGGGAAGCCATGGCAGAGTACCACGGGCCACCCGTCGGCGGGTCCATGATCAATATAGGTGACGTCAAGGACGCCTGCCGAGATTTTCTTGACCTCCATCAGAAAGGACTTCCTTACTTACCGGTGAATCTAGGCGCGCGTTTTTCGAGGAAATGGGCGACGCCTTCCTTGAAATCCTCGCTCTCAAAACTTTTTAGCATTTCGGCATTTCCGATGGCCACGGCTTCCGCAAGGGACTGGAACTGTGCGTTATAGACCTGTCGCTTCATCACTGCCATGGAGCGGGGGGAGACATTCTGCGCGAGGTCAACAGCATAAGAGAGCGTGGCGGGAAGCAGGGTATCCGCATCATGAAGCTGATTGACAAGGCCGAGGGAAAGCGCTTCCTCCGCCCCGACTTTCCGGGAGGAGAGCAGGAGGTCGAGCGCGGCGGAATGCCCGATCAGGCGTGGCAGTATCCACGAGATGCCATGCTCCGCAATCAGGCCGCGCTTCGCGAAGGCCGTCATGAAAACGGCGTCACGGCTGGCGAAGCGTATGTCGCAATAAAGCGCAATCACCATGCCGAGCCCGGCGGCAGGGCCATTGATCGCGCCGATTACCGGTTTGCTGAGCGCCGGAAAATAGGAATATTGCGTCTGAAAATCGGCCGCGACCGCAACATTGTAGGGGCGCGTGCCATAAACGGCGTCGGGATCGCGCTTCTCGGATCCATCCTCGATTCCGCTTAAAAGGTTCATATCCGCGCCCGCGCAAAATCCGCGGCCTGCACCGGTCAGAACAATGACGCGAACCGTATCGTCCTGTTCAGCTTTTTCCATCGCTTCCCGGACTTCGCGTTCCATGATGCGGGTCCAGGCATTCAACTTGTCTGGCCGGTTCAGAGTGATGATTGCAACACCGTCGCGATTTTCAAGCGTGATATGTTCCTGTGGCATGGCTTCCCCCGTCGTCCTGTTTTTCATTTTTAATTGACTTTGAAATAATAACGCAAAATCCGTACGCCTGTCAGGAAATATGCCGAAAGGACATATTTGCTCGGGAAAATTCCGCTCGATTGGTTAAATCACAATCCTCCGTTGTCGCCGCACACTCGATTGATTGACATTACAGGTAATTTTGCCGAGATGGTTCTTCACTCTCCTGTCTGGAATTGGTAAAATCCGCAATTGCGCATGATATTCTATGGATGATCCGCGAGAGGTGAAAATGAACAAGAAAAACCTATCCTCCACTGCGGAAAAGACTGGTGATGCTGCGGGCCGGAATTCAGGCAACCGGGTTGATGGGTTGCGGCCCGATGCGCCGGAACTGGCGGCGCCGGGCCCTTATGCAATCGGTGTCCGGACACTTCAGCTTCTCCACCAGGATCAGGTCGATATCCTGAATGTCGTGCCTGGAAAGCCACTGCCGTGTTATGACCGGCCTCTCACCGTTGAAATCTGGTATCCTTCGAACAGCGAAAAGCGGGGCGGGGTATATGAGAATGTCTATATCCGCGATGGCCGAACGCAAGTCTCCCTTTATGGTCAGGCGGTGCGGGATGCCGATCCCGTGGAGACGGACCGGCCCCTTCCATTGATCATTATTTCGCATGGCTATCCCGGTAACCGCTTTCTGCTGAGCCATCTTGGGGAGAAGCTTGCGTCACATGGTTATGTCGCCATTGCCGTCGATCATACCGACAGCAACTATCATGACAAGGCGGCCTTCGGCAGCACGCTCGTCAACCGGCCGCTCGATCAGAAATTTGTCCTAGATGAGATGGAACGTCTTTGCATCGATCCCGAGAGTTTTCTGCATGGCTTGATCGATACATCGAAGACAGGTCTGATCGGCTACTCTATGGGCGGGTACGGAGCGATCATCACGGCGGGCGGCGGTGTTACCGAAGCGGGCTGCGCGCTGGAGGGCGGCGCGCCGGAAGGCACCCTTGAGCCACATCTCGCGGGCAGTTCAACCCATGAAGCCCTGCTCGACAGCCGGTTCAAGGCAATAGTCTCCATCGCCCCCTGGGGATTGCCGCGTGGCATGTTTGATAAAAAAGGTCTTGCCGGTATCCGAGTCCCTATTTTCTTTATCGCCGGCAGCGTCGATGAAGTGGTCGGTTATGAGGACGGTCCCCGGAAGTTCTTTGAAGATGCGGTGAATGTGGATCGCTATCTGCTGACGTTTGAGAATGCCGGTCATAATGCCGCCGCCCCGATCCCGGCACCGGAGGAATCCTTTGTGCCCGTAGATCATCTCGACTTCGTGCCCTTTGCCCATTACGCCGATGCGGTCTGGGATAGCTTGCGCATGAACAATATTACCCAGCATTTCGTTGCGGCCTATTTCGGCCTGCATCTGAAGGGCGATGAGAAATTGCAAGAATATCTCGACCTCACGCCGGTT
>SBHH01000186.1 GCA_006226265.1 Alphaproteobacteria bacterium
ACCTTCCAGCCGATGAATGTCAATTTCGGCCTGTTCCCGCCGCTTGAAGGCAGGATCAAGAAAAAAGAGCGGAAAACCGCCTATACCGGACGGGCGGCGCGCGATTTTGTCCGCTGGCAGGGCCTGGAGGCCGGGGAAGCAATCACTGCCGCCGCCGGGAGTTAATCGCGGCCGGTAACCTTTTGTATAGAATGTTCATTTACTATGCCAGGTCTGGGCGGAGCAGATGCGGGAAAGCCGCTGTCCGCAAGAGAAACCTGGGACCTTTGGAATTATAATGAGCATGGCATCAGCAGATCATACGGAGTCTTCGGGCGGGAACAGCAGGCTGGATCCTTCCGTCTATTTCGCCTTTGATCACAAGATCTTCCAGATCGAGGGAGCCTATTTCCGGCTTACCCACGACAGCAAGGAACCGTGCTATTTCGTCAATCTTGGCGAAATGAAGGGGGCTATCCCGACCAAATCGCTCGCCAAGGAATTCGGCATCAGCGAGGACAGCTCCGACGCGGAGCTTCTGAAAACCGTCGGCAGCGCCCTTAAATATGTGAAGGAAATCCGTCCGAATGATTCGATTCCAAGGGAATTGCTGGACGGCTCCGCCTCCTGGACGATTTCCGATTCACACAAGGAAATCGCCCGCGGCCGCATCACCATGCAGATGGTTTCCTGGCTGAAAGGCGACGAAGAAATCGTTCTCAACCAGCAGGAACTCGAAGATATCGCGAACGATCCGAAAACCAAGGAGGCCGTGCAGGACGCCTTCCGCGAGATTGCCGCGAAACTTGAAATCAAGAAGGACGATGTGGTCAGCAAGATCGATGACATCGTGCGCGAGCTTGCCTATATCGAGGCGCTGCGCGATTACTACTCCGGCATCAAGAAAATCGGCAACGCCCTGACCCGTCTGGCGACGATCTACCGGCGCGACCGCACCACCTCCGAGGAACTGAGCCGGATGCTGATCCTGATCGAACCGGTTATCAAGCGGTTCGACCGCACCTTCATCGAGATCGACGCCCAGACCTGCGAGGTTATGGTGATCCTGAAGAATTTCGACGCCACGGTCCAGACCATCCGCCAGACCCGAGATAATCTGCACCAGAGTTTTATGGTTTGGGGTGACATGGTCGAGCATTGGGAGGGCGTAGTCGTCGAGGAAAGCGCGGAAGTCGAGCGTCTCCTCAAAACCACCTACCAGTTTCTTGCCCGCAATTTCATGCAGTCGCAGGTCTGGCGGCTCGGCAATCTCTGATCCCTCCGCCCCCTACCGGAATATCAGCGCCGCAATCTTGCGAAGACGCCCCGGGTTCATGAGCGGATGGGCCGGATCGCCCCCCGCCCGTTTCAGCCTTTTGAGGTAAAGCTCCGTCAGGCGGGAAAGCCGCAATGCCGGGACCTCTCCTTTCGGCAACCGGTCCTCTGCGTTGCGCGCGGCAACATGCGCCCCAAGCGCGGCGGCAGCCAGTTTTTCCGTGATTGCGAAAAAGGCGGTGCGGTTCTCCTCCCTGAACAGGCTGTCCGCCGTCACCTGCTGTACGGTCAGCATATCCGCCGGAATCTGCAGCAAATCCTGCTGCCGCTGGAACGGGATGGCACGGATGATGCCGGTAAGCGCATAGGCTGTCCCCGCCTGCCGCGCCGCAGCCTCGGCGGCGGTTTCCGGTGCGGCGACCTGCTGACAGAGCTGGTTGAGAAGGCCCCCTGTCGTCTCGGCATATCCGTGCAAATCGGTGAAGGTGGTAAAGGGTGCGGGATCGAGGTCGGCGCTGCGGGCATCGATCAACGCCTGCAGAAGCGCAGGATCAAGCCGATAAGTCCTCGCTGTCTCGGCCAAAGACCGTGCAACCGGATGGGCAGGCGGCGTTCCGTTCGCAGCAATATTCGTTACCGCATCGCGCCACCATTGCAGGCGGATATCGCCGAGCAGAGCCTCCGATACGGTTTCGCGAATGCCCGCGATTTCCCCGTTGAAGGCGAGCAGCGCGTAAATTCCTTCACGCGCGGGCGCAGGCGCAAACAGCGTCGCAAGCCACCGGTCATAGTCCCGTTTCCTGACTTCGTCGGCCGTATAGGATTGTTCCGTCACGCAAAATTCTCCGGTTTTTCATTGGAAAAATTATAAATAAGGTGGAAGCGCGTGTAATTTGCTATATATCTGTAGTGGCAACGAATGGCGAGGTCTTTCCCCATCAGGGAAGAGAATTCTATCACCAGACACGAAACAATCAAACCGACCAATAACTTGGCAAGAGGATAATTATGGCTTTCGAACTTCCCCCCCTTCCTTATGCAAAAGACGCATTGGCACCGCACATTTCGGCCAACACGCTGGATTTTCATTACGGAAAGCATCATCAGGCCTATGTCACCAACCTCAACAATCTGTTGCCCGACGACAGCCGGTCGCTTGAGCAGATCATGAAGGACACGGCAGGCGATGCCGGCAAGGCAGGCGTTTTCAACAACGCCGCCCAGGTCTGGAACCATACCTTCTACTGGAATTCCATGTCACCGAACGGCGGCGGCAAACCGTCCGGCGCCATCGCCGACAAGATCAACGCCGATTTCGGCTCCTATGACAAGTTTGTCGAGGAATTCAAGACCGCCGGCGCAACACAGTTCGGCAGCGGCTGGGCCTGGCTGGTTCTGGATGGCGGCAAGCTGAAAGTCACCAAGACCGCAAATGCGGCCTGCCCGCTGACCGATGGCGCAACCCCGATCCTAACCATGGACGTGTGGGAGCATGCCTATTATCTCGATTTCCAGAACCGGCGTCCCGACTATATCGCGACATTCCTCGATCATTTGATCAACTGGGATTTCGCAAACGAGAATCTCGCCAGCGCATAACGCAAATGGCCGTCAAGGAAAGGCGCTTCCCCCGGGAAGCGCCTTTTTTTTGTCCGCTTCCT
>SBHH01000232.1 GCA_006226265.1 Alphaproteobacteria bacterium
ATAGCTGTTGCGGGTGCTGACCTCGACCGGAGAAAGAGGGGAGAGGCTTCCGTCTTCCAGCTCCTGTTCGATCAGATAGGTCGGTAGAAGCGCTGCCCCGAGAGAGGCTCGCGCTGCCGCGATAATCATGGAAAACTGGTCGAAATACTTGCCTCGGAGGCGAGGTGTTTCGGCAAGGTTGGCAGCCTTGAAAAAATCCTGCCAGATGAGCGGGCGGGATTCCAGATGGAGGAGGGGCAGGCGCATCAATTCTCCGGCATCGATGATGTTGTGGCGCGCCTTGAAAGCAGGAGAGGCAACGGCGATCATCCGCTCCGAACAGAGTATCTGCATTTCAGTGCGGGGCCAGTCATCAGTTCCGAAATGGATTGCAAGATCGAAGTGTTCCCGTGTCAGGTCGAACGGAGACAGCCGGGTATAGAGGTTGATCTCGATTTCGGGATATTGCCGGGTGAATTCAGGCAGTCGCGGGATCAGCCAGCGGCTTGCGAAAGTCGGCAATGTTGCAATCCGGAGTGCCGTGCCGATATCTCCTGCGGAAACGGCCCGCATTACGGTCTGGTGTATATTTTCAAGATCGATGGCAAGCTCGCCCGCAAGATTGCGCCCCGCGTCGGTCAGGACGACATTGCGCCCGATGCGGCGAAAGAGTTCGAAACCGAGCAGGCTTTCAAGCTCTTTCACCTGCCGGCTGATGGCGCTCTGGGTGAGATGCAGCTCTTCCGCAGCGAGGGTGAAGCTTTCATGTCGTGCGGCGCATTCGAAACTTCGAAGCACCGCATGGGAGGGGAGGTGACGTCTCCGGATTTCCGCTTTTGCCAACTTGTATTGTGGATTGCTCATCTATTCTCTTTGCACCGCCGGGCGAGGTGGTTTTCCATATCTTTATGAAGCCCGATATTAATGAATATCAGTCATAAAATGAAGAAAACTTTATATGCAAATTACTCGGCGGGAAGAAGGACCGGAACGGACGTTCCGGTCCTTGCCGAAAATGTCAGTTTTTGGTGGTTGTGGAAACATCTTTCATGATTTCATCGATCAGCTTTCGCCGGCCTTCAAGATGGGTGAGCATTTCAGGTGTTGCCTCCACCTCTTCGGCCAGCGACTCATAAAGTTCCGTCCGCCTTTTGACTCGATTGAGGGATGTTTGTATCAGATCAAGGACTGTCTTCGGATCGAACTCTTCCAGTGCCGGCCAGTCCGGATGCTCTTTAAACAATTTATATAAGGCGCAAGTGATCGGTGCATATTCATCAAGCGTATCCGGGATCATATAGACGGCATCCGTCATGCGCTTCATGTCGTGGGCAAGCTCTTCGTTAATCCCGTCGCTGCTTTCCTCGGCTTTTTGAACGGCTTCCTGAAGGGTCTGGACAAACTGCAAATAGAAATGCGTTGCACTGAACCCGGAGATCAGCTCTTGCATGGAAGCCTTGCTCCAGGCCTTGGGCGTGATCCGGCTGACTTCCGCACCGGATGCGCCCTCTTCCTTGGCCTGAAGAGCCTGAACCAGCCCGTCGAAAATGTTGCCGTAATGCTCAATCTGCGCCTGATCCGAAGCATCCCATTTACGGAACTGATAGCCGGCGAAAAGCTTGCCGATATCGGCGCCTGCATTGGACAGGATTCCGGGAATTAGCAGAGTGCAGGAGGCACGCTGACCAGGCAGGGGACCGGAGGCATTGTAATGCGCGGTTGCCAGCATGCTGTTGAATTTCTCACCGGTCAGGAACAGAAGATCAAGAACAGCATTGCCGGCCTTCGGGGCATCGACCGTAAAGGTCACTTGTGGTGTGCCGCGCGACTTGAATCCTTTGCCGAACGTATCTTTGGCGTAGGTATATTTTTCAAGGGATTTTCCGGGATCTTCCACCTCCATGAGTTCGGATGGATCCTTTGGTTGGGTCTCGGACATGATCCGGGTGGTCGAGGCGCGCGGACCTTTGCGCTGGTTTTCGATGCTGTAAACGGTATTGTCTGCGGTTACCGCGTCTTGTGGCGTACCGGTCTCGACCGCGTACTGGATCCATTTGGTCCCGCCTTTCTCATCGCCGATATTGACGGAGATTATCATGGAGGAATGCTGGGATATGGCGCCATAGATCTTGTAGGCGATTCCGTTATAGCCTTTCTGGGTTTTGCTGGGCTCGACCCGTGACTTGCCGAACAGGCTCTGCAAGTACTTCTCGATCCGTGCCTCATAGGCGTCGGAGCTTTCTTCCTTCTGTTGGGCGAAGGCGGGATTCATGTTTTCCAGCATGCGCGGGGTGACAAGCCCCAGAACCGCATAGAAAATCTGGTGCAGCACGGTAACCATGCCGGGTTTGTCGGCAAGGCTGCTTTTGAATTTTCCGGCAAATTCGGCATTTGCGAGAACCCGGTCCACGGAGTTGTTGGCAAGAACCATGTCAAGCGGGGAATCAAAGCCATGCGGAGTATTGATTTCGTCGATGGAGAAGGTCTGGGTAATCCGGGGCGGCGCATCGGGGGTAGGATTGAGTGTCAGAAAATCCTCTTCCGGGATATCGTCCTTCAGACGTTTCAGTACCGGTTCCGAAGACTTTACCCAATTCTGTTCAGTGTTTTTCGGATCATCCGTCTTCGTGAGCGGGGTTGAGCTTTTCTCCTTGGCTTCCTTTGATTTGAAGTCGTCGAAATTGCCGCCGGATGCGCCAAGCAAGGTAACCGTGTTCAGGATTTTCAGGGTCTTCTCCTTCTCCTCATCACTGAGCGAGTTGTAGGAACGTATGGCATTTCGCCCTTCATCGACATCAGTATAGAGATAGGCGGAGCGGTAATCGCGCCGACTGAGATAGGGAAAGCAGGCGCTGATTGAATTTATGTAGGGAATTGTGTTTCTGAGAAAAGAAGCATATGGAGTTCGAGTTTTTGAAGTAATA
>SBHH01000007.1 GCA_006226265.1 Alphaproteobacteria bacterium
GCAATCCGTCTGGAAATTTTCCAGAAACTGGAAAATAATCCTATTTTAGATCAGAATTGCAACGATCCGGAAAATTCCAAATTCCGGAAATTGGAAAATAGAAAAATCAAATCCGGTATTCCCGAATCTTGCTGTAAAAAGTCGATGTCGGCATTTCAAGCAACTTTGCCGCCTCTACCTTTCGTCCGGACATCTTCCGAAGCGCCTCAACGATCATTCTTTTTTCAACCATCGCGACGGCCTCCGCCATGGACTTTCCAGTAAATTCGAGATGCTCCGGCGGCACAGCGCAAAGCTGAAGCCCCTCTTGCCTCGGCAGGCAGGCTGTCACATCTGAAAGGGTTATTGTCCTGCTCTTTGACTTCAGGGAGATCCGCTCCAGAATATTGCGAAGTTCCCGGACATTTCCAGGCCAGCCATAGCCGGTCAGAAGCGCTTCGGCATCCGGCTCGATTTCCAGAAAGTCCATATCATGCTGATCGGCAATTTCTTCGAGCAGGCCCCGACATAGAACAGGAATATCTTCTGGACGGTCCCGCAGGGGTGGAATTGCGATGGGAATCACATTGAGACGATAATAAAGATCATCCCGGAATTCATTGCGTTCGACCATTTCCTCCAGATTCCGGCTCGTCGCGGCAATTATCCTTACATCAAGAGGAATAATCCGGTTGGAGCCAAGCGGTTCCAGTTCCCGTTCCTGCAAAACACGCAAAAGCTTTGCCTGCAAGATTGGCGGCATATCGCCGATCTCGTCCAGGAACAACGTCCCACCGTTTGCAAGCTCTATCTTCCCCACGCGCGCCTTCCTGCCAGCCCCGGTATAGGCGCCGGGATCGGTTCCAAAAAACTCCGCCTCCAATAATGTCTCCGGAATTGCAGAGACGTTCACGGCGACAAAATTCATTGCCGATCGCGGCGATGCCGCATGAATGGACTGAGCAATTAATTCCTTGCCCGTCCCCGTTTCCCCTTGCAAAAGCACTGTCGCCGACTTGTTTGCGGCCAGGCGCCCCTCTCGCCGGACGCTCGTCGCGGCGGCACTTGTTCCGGCAAACTGATGAAAGGAATATTTCGCCCGTCGGTTTCTCGACAGCTCTTTGCGAACGGAGTGCAACTCTTTCTGAAGAGACTGAATTTTTCCGATTAAGGGACCCAGTTCGCTCAAATCATCATATAGTACAAACCCGAACGCACCGATGATCTTCTGCTGGCCATCCCGGATCGGAAAGCGGGATACCACGCACCAGCCGCGCGAATATTCCATCACATCGAACAGGATCGGCTTTCCGGTTTCCAGGACCTGCGGAATAAGACTATTCGGAATAACCTTGCTTATTTTACGGCCCAGAATTTCAGCGGCCCCGTCAATCCCCAGAAAGGCCAGATATTTCTGGTTAATCCAGACAATCCTCCCCTCAGCATCTGTCGCAAGACCGCCTTCCGCCACCTTTTCAAAGGTTTCAAAAAACGACGATATCGCCATTTTATGAAGAGGTTCAACATTAAAATTTTCTGGCATTCAGGCCGCCCGGATTTCATGAAACAGATGGTTGGATAATCATTCTGCTCTGTTCTTTTAAATCACTTTTCCCTCAAGAATAAGCTGAAATTTGACCTTCCTGCCGGCGAAGGCCTCTATCAGGACGGGCTGAGATCTCCTGAGAAGCGGCAAACTGCCCTTTGTGAAGGAAACCCCCGTGCTATGCCCTTCCGGTCCCGGAAAAACCGAAAGGCACGTTTATTACGTCAGGCAGATCTGCGATTTCTGCCGGAAGGCTCGGGCGTAAAGGTGACGCCCTCATAATCATTGCCCGCAATTGCATTGATGGTCGCGACATATTTGGGCGTTCCCCCATTATAAACGAGATAGCGGATCGTTCCCGCCTCATGCCCCTTGACGTTCGAATTATAGCCGGTGAACCAGGATTTCGCCTTTCGCATCAGCATGATCGCATACATGCGGGTGACCTCCTCCGTCCATTCGGCTTCAGCTTCTGCTGTAGCCTCAGCTACATCCAGCCCTTCGGCGCGCATATATTCCAGAAGGTCCGTGCACCAGTTGACACCGGTCTCGATCCCGCGCGGATAGTTGGTGGAGGCCGCCCCGCTCTGCGGGCCGTTCGGCATCAGCAGGTTCGGGAAACCATGAATCATAATTCCAAGGAATGTGGATACCGTATCCTTCCATTTATCGCGGAGTTTCAGCCCGTCTCGCCCGCGGATATCAATATGATCGAAGGCGCCTGTGATGGCATCGAAACCGGTCGAATAGATGATGACATCAAATTCATAGCTATCGCCGGTCGTCTCAATCCCCTTTTCCGTGATACGGGCAAGCGGCGTTTCCTGCAAGTCCACCAGATGCACATTGTTGCGGTTATAGGCTTCGAAATAATTGGTTTCCAGCGGCACGCGCTGCACGCCAAAGCCGTGATCCTTCGGGATCAGCTTTTCCGCCGTTACCGGGTCTTTCACCCGCTCGCGGATGCGATCGGCAATGTACTCTGAAAATTCGGCATTCGCCTTCTCATCCATGAAAATTTCGCGGAAATTGGCGAGCCAGATGCCGAAGCCCGGTTCCTTGTATAGCCGATCCCAGAGCGCAACACGCTCTTCGCGCGATATTTCAAAGAAAGGGCGCCGGTCCGGTTCGTGCTCGAACCCGCCGGGACTGCGGGCACAGGCGGCGAATATCTCGTCATAACGGGCGCGGATATCCGCCATTTCCGCATCGGAAATCTTGCTGTTGTTGAGCGGCGCGCTCCAGTTCGGGCGGCGCTGAAATACGGTGAGATCGCCCACCTTGTCAGCAATCTCGCCAATAATCTGGATGGCCGTCGCGCCAGTTCCGATGATGGCGACGCGCTTGCCTTTAAGGTCTACA
>SBHH01000310.1 GCA_006226265.1 Alphaproteobacteria bacterium
AACCGCCCCTTCTCCAGACCCGCCCCGTCAGCGTGACGCGCGTTATAGGACCATCCCCCAACAACGTCAACGAATAATTTAAAAGTTTTTTGACAAATTCCATATCTGGTATCCGCACCTTCCGGGACCGCCATTAAGAGGCCCCGGAATTCTGCGGTTCGGGAGGGAAATTGCCCGTCAAAAAAAGATATGCAAGATTGTCTGAATCACTTCAGTAGGAGCGTGGCAACTCCAGTTCATGCTCCGCCAGATAGGAGAGGATGAGATTGGTC
The DNA here is from genome assembly GCA_006226265.1 of Alphaproteobacteria bacterium. Lineage (GTDB taxonomy): Bacteria > Pseudomonadota > Alphaproteobacteria > Sneathiellales > Sneathiellaceae > Sneathiella. The sequence goes on from SBHH01000310.1 coordinate 273, forward strand.
GAGATCGGCGCGATCTGGTAGAGCCGGGTTTCCCGGTATTTTCGCTCGACATCATATTCCTCGGCGAAGCCGAACCCGCCATGGGTTTGCAGGCAAGCCTCCCCCGCCGCCCAGGAGGCTTCGGAGGCCAGCATCTTCGCCATATTGGCCTCGGCGCCGCAAGCCTCGCCTGCATCATATTTGCGGCAGGCCTCCTTCACCATGAGATGCGCCGCCTTCATCTCGGCATAAGCGCGGGCAATCGGGAACTGGATACCCTGGTTCTGGCCAATGGGACGGCCGAAGACAGATCGCTCCCGCGCATAATTGGCGGCGGTCTTGATGAACCAGTTTGCATCGCCAATACATTCCGAGGCAATCAGGATTCGCTCCGCATTCATGCCGGTCAGGATATAGCGAAAGCCCTTCCCCTCCTCCCCGATCAGGCTGGAGGCCGGGATGCGCATGTTATCGAAGAAGACCGCTGTCGTCGCATGATTGATCATGGTGCGGATCGGATGGATGGTCATTCCCTTCCCCAAGGTCTCGCGCATATCGACGATGAAGACGGAAAGCCCGTCCGCGCGTTTCGCGATCTTGTCCTTCGCCGTGGTGCGGGCGAGCAGGATCATGAGATCGGAATGCTCTGCCCGGCTGGTCCAGACTTTCTGGCCGTTAACCACATAGTCATCGCCATCCCTGACGGCCGTGGTCGAGATGCTGGTGGTATCGGTGCCGGCGGTGGGCTCGGTCACGCCGAACGCCTGCAGGCGAAGTTCCCCGCTTGCGATGCCCGGGAGATATTTCTTTCGCTGTTCCTCCGATCCATGGCGCAGCAGCGTGCCCATGGTATACATCTGCGCATGACAGGCGGCGCCGTTGCAGCCGTTCGCATGGATTTCCTCCAATATGGCGGAGGCGACAGCAAGCGGCAGGCCCGCGCCGCCATATTCCTCCGGGATCAGGGAGGAAAGGAGCCCTGCTTCCGTCAGGGCGTTTACGAATTCGGTGGGATAGGCCCGCTCCCGGTCCTTTTCCTGCCAGTAGCTGCCCGGATACTGAGCGCAAAGCTGGCGGACGGTCTGGCGTATCTGATCAATAATATCGTTATCCATAGGCTTATTCCACGTCGTCAAATCCATGCAGGGTGACAAAATTCTCGAACGTCTCGCGTTCGGTCCGAAGATCGTTTATGAGAGCCGTCTCATCCATATAGCCGAGCGCCATGCCGCAGAACAGCATTTCGTGATCGGCCAGCTTCAGATGCGCCCGCACCGTGTCCGGCCAGCGGGCCCAGGCCTCCTGCGGACAGGTATGAAGGCCGTGTTCGCGGGCCAGCAGCATAATGCTCTGCATGAACATGCCGACATCGGCATACTGGCCGATTTCCATCTGCCGGTGCAAAACGAAGAAAAGGCCGACCGGCGCATCGAAGAAGCGGAAATTCCGGGAAAGCTGCTTCAGCTTGCCGGGGGTATCTTCGCGGGGAACGCCAATCAGGTCATAAAGCGCCTGACCGACCACGCGGCGACGGGTCTTGTAGGGGTCGACCAGCTCCGGCGGGTAGACGTTATATTCGGGTGTCTCGCTTACCCCTTCTTGAAGCTTGTCCGCGACATCATCGACGAGGGCCTTCAAGGGCGCGCCGGTCATGACATGGACATTCCAGGGCTGCAGGTTGCCACCCGAAGGCGCGCGCTTGGAAGCCTCGATCAGCTCTTTCACGGTTTCAAGCGGGACCGGCGTATCGAGAAACTGACGCACGGTGATGCGCGATGCGAGCGCGTCGGAAACTTTCACGACTTGAACTCCTGTTCTGATCTCATCTCCAATTTCACACAAGCGAGATCATTATGGTTATTTGAAGCCCGCGTAATGAACAACATTTGCGACATCCTCCCGCTCGCTGACCAGGGTATTTTCGATCGCCGTGGTATCTTCATAGCCCATGGCCATGCCGGAAACCAGTAGCTGATCGTCGGGAATATTGAGATGCCGGAAAACCGGTTCCTGAAAGGCGATCCAGGCGGCTTGCGGGCAGGTATGAAGTCCCTCGCCTCTCGCCGCGAGCATGACCGTCTGCATATAGAGCCCGGCATCGAACCAGCTGCCGCGTCCCAAATAAGCATCGACGGTGAAGAAAAGCCCGACGGGCGCATCGAAGAAGCTGAAATTCCGCTTCGACTGGCGCGCGGCCCCTTCCCGGTCGCCTTTCTCAATGCCGAGGAGGCCGTAGAGGCTCCATCCGACGCCACGGCGGCGATCGCGATGGACATCCTTCCAGACGGGCGGATAATAGTCAAAATCCTCGTACTTCGCGGCTTTGCCTTGATTGAACAGATCGATCACGTCGCGCGAGACGGCATCGCGGACTTCGCCGGCGCAGACATAGGTGTGCCAGGGCTGGGTATTGGTGCCGCTTGGTGCCCGTTGGGAGATTTCGAGGACTTTGGCGATTTTCTCCTGCTCGACCGGCTGATCCGTAAAGGCACGGATCGATCGCCGGGACAGGATCGCTTCTTCTACATCCATGAATGAGTTCCTTTGCTGTACTGTCGGTTGCGCCCCGGCAGAAAACAGGGAGCGGCAGAATTGGATCAATCCTGCCGCACCGGATTATAGCAAAATCAGATC
>SBHH01000171.1 GCA_006226265.1 Alphaproteobacteria bacterium
CCGGAGCCCATGCCCTGGCCGCTGCCTTGCTGCCCCTGCATCTGGCTCATGCCCGAGCGCATCTTCTGCATGCGCTCCATCTTCTTGGCCGGCGCCGCTATTTCCTCGCTGGTGATGGCGCCATCGCCATCCGCGTCGAGATGCTGGAAGCGGTCGACCATCTTCTCGCGGATCATGGCGCTGTGAAGCGCCTCGAACTCGGCGATCGAGAGGTTGCCGTCGCCGTCGCTGTCATACTCGGTCAGCTTGGCCTGCATCTGCTCGCGCATCTCCTGGGGCGTGACATTGCCATCGTCATCAGCATCCAGCATCCGCATCATGTCGTGGCCCATCATGCCGCGGCCGCTTCCGTCCATCATCCCGCCGTGCATCCGGTGCATCTTCTTCATCATGCCGGACATATCACCCATCATCCCGGAACCGCCGCCCTGCATCATCATGCTATCACCGGCGGGTTTTGATTTTGAACCATGGCCATGGTCGTTCTGAGCATAAGCTGCCCCACCGACCGCGGCTGCAGCAACCACTGACAGGGCAAGAAATGAATGTCGTAGCATGGTGATCTCCTTTGTTTCTGAATCACATCGCCGATGTAGGGGTTTACAACTGTCCCTTCATCTATTCGCGAGAGACTTTGTTGTAACGTTTTGTATCGAGACGCCTGCCGGCAATTTCCTGCTTGTAAGTGTGAAGTCTTCCGAGAAGACTCTCCACATATACATTGGAAGTCTGGCGCGCGCCGCGGCGTCCTTTTTCGCCTTGAAGCTCCGCACCGCAGGTCAACCTAAACACTGACAGGGATGCGCCGCGATGTCGGGTCGCTCACGAGTCATCATCCATGTCAGCAGAAACCCGGCCAACAGCAACAGCCCGCCGCCATAGATCATCCCCTTGGCCGGGACCTCGGCAAAGACCAAAAATCCCAGAGTACTCGCGACGACCGGCGAGACGATAATATCGACGAGGGAATAGACGTTCGCGTTGAGAGTCTTGAGGACGATGGAGATGCCGAAATAGGCAAATCCCGTCGATACCAACCCAAGCGCTAGCGCCCAGACACCAGCTGGTACGATGATGCCCAGCTTCTCGTTTTCCGACGTACCCAGCACTTCACCTGTACCATAAATCAACAGCGCCGGCGACAGGACGACCGCTGCCGTCAGCATCGACCAAGCGATATCGTTGCCCGTCTCTGACTTGCCCTCATATCGCATGTAGGTAATCATCGCCGCATAGATCGCGCCGTCGGTCAGCGCGACGAGATTGCCGAACATGTATCCACCTGAGAGGGGCTTGGCGAGCACGATGCCGACGATGGCGATACCGAAGACGAGAACATGGCCCAATCCTGCCTTCTCACCGAGGAAGATTGCCGAGAAAATAAAGGTAAAGAAGGGCGCCACACTCCAGAAAATGACGGCATTGGCAATCGGTACCAGCGTCATGGCGTAGTTGAAGACACTGATCTGCGTCGCGATAAGAACACCGATAACAATGGTGTCCTTCAAATTCCCCCAGGGTAGGCGGATCGGTCGGCCTGTGGCGACTGGCAGCGCGAGTATCAGGAAGGCGGCGGCTGTCAGGATCGCGTAGAAATTCAACGTCTGAATCGGGATTCTGCCGTCGGTCAGCTTGACGAAGACACCGATCGTCGCCTCGGACAAGGTGATCAGAAGAAGAAGCAATATAGTTTTCATATCCGGTTTCCGATCTGGCTAAAAGCGTGGCTAGGCGACGCGCAAAGCGGCCCAATTAATCCAAGGGTCTCGCACCCCGGCAGTCATAGATGCGCATCGGGTGCGGTCAGGCCTGATTGTGGTTCTCGCCCGCAGTTATGTCGATGGCTTCTGCATCGCTTTCATCAATGCAACGGTCTTCGACCTGCAAGGTGACGAAAAAGAAGCCAAAGCGCTCCCGCAACATTTGATGAGCTGCCTTCAGTATCTCCTGCGGATGGCCGCCGTCGCGAATACGCAGGTGGGCTGAAAAGACATATTTGCCGCTGGTCAGCGCCCAGGCATGGACGTGATGTGTATCAGCCACGCCATCGACGGTCTCCAGGTTCTGCTTGACGTCGCGCAGACTTACATCATTTGGGGTGCCTTCCATAAGCAGGTGCATGGAATCACGCAGTATCCCCCAGCTTGCCCAAACCAGTACGAAGCCGAAAGCCATGCCGAGGATTGGATCAATGAGCAGAAAACCCGTGAATTTTATGACCAGCGCAGTGATGATGATCAACAGACTCCCGACGAAAGTCTGAATAATGTGCCAGAGCGCGCCCTTGACGTTCAGATCGCTCTGACTTTGCTTCCAGATCAGCCCGAGCGAGATGATTTCGGTCACAAGACCGCCGGCCGCAGCCCACAGCATTGGACCGGTCGGCAGATCTATAGGAGATCCTAGGCGCATTGCCGCCATCACGATCACCACGAGTGCCATGGCAAGCAGGAACCCGCCATTGACCAGCGCGCCGATGATCTCCGCGCGATACCAGCCAAAACTGCGGTCCTCATCCGCCGGACGGCGGGCGAGTCGTGCCGCAATAATTGCCACGAGGACGCCGCCCACGGCGGAGAAGGTGTGGAACGCATCCGAAATCACAGCAATGGAGCCGGTCCAGAGACCGATTGTCATCTCAATGATGAAATAGACACCCGTTAGCCAAGCTGAAATTGCCATGCCTCGTCCGCTCTGTGGCATGTGACCTGCGTGTCCCTTCCCGCCCATCATGGTCTCCTTTTCAGTTTGGTTGTTTGAACTTCGATGCATCTTCTGGGAAGAAAAGCATCTTCGGGCCGCCCCGGCCTTCAACCGGGGCGGCCAATTTTCAGAACATCAGACGCGTACCGATCACGATCGAGAATGCATCCGTATCGTC
>SBHH01000249.1 GCA_006226265.1 Alphaproteobacteria bacterium
GGCTTCAAGACGGGTGCGAATGGCATCAAGGTCCTTTGACTTGCCCGCTTCATTCTGGGCGGCCGCGAGGCGCCTTTCCTCGGCAATTTTCTGTTCCTTGAGAAGGGCGGCCTGTTTTGCTTCCTCCGCCTGCTTCTGGGCGGCAAGAATGGCAGCTTTCCGGCTTTCCTCAATCAGCTTGGCTTCAGCTTCGGCCTTCGCTTTCCGCTCGGCGATCATGGCCTTTTGCGCGGCAAGCCGGGCTTCGGTGGCCGACTGACCGGCATCTTCCTGCTTGGGCGCCTCGCTGGCGGTGGCTGCCTTTTGAGCCTGGAACGCGGCTTCATCCGCGCCCGCATACTGGCGATACCAGACGCCGAGGGAAGCAATCGCCTTTTTCTCGGCAATGGCAAGTTCGTCCGGGGTCATCTGCTGGCGCAAGCGTTCCATGGCCTCATCCGCGCCTTTGACATTTTGCGCGGCGGCCAGCTTGAACCAGGAATAGGCTTTCACGAGATCGGCCTTGATATCGCCCGAACCCTTTTCGAAGATCTGGCCGAGCGCGAACTGCGCGCGCCCATCGCCGGAATGAGCATCCTGCTGCCATTCATCGACCGCGACCGCGGCATTATTCTGATCGAGGGCTTCCTGCCCCTTTTGAAAATTCGCCTGCGCCAGTTGCGTGCTGAGAAGCACAAGGCCAATGGCCGTTCCAAACCGCGAAATCAACATTGCCTTCAAATTCCCGCCTATAAATCTGCTCCGGTCGCCCGGATTTTGCGGCATTTTAAACGAAAATGGATAAAAAGCAAAATACCCGCCATCCGTTTTGGGATGGCGGGCACAAAAAACTCCGGTGCAAATCGGAAAATCAGGCGGCAGCCTTCCGACGGACACAGTTTTCATAGTCCGCAATTAGCTGCTGGCAGATCGCATCCGGCGTGAACTGATAGGTGCCGATGCTGCTGACGGGGGTCACTTCGGCGGCAGTCCCGGTCAGGAAGCATTCGCTGAAACCCTCCATTTCTTCCGGCATAATCGCCCGTTCCACCACTTCGATCCCACGCGCGCGGGCAAGGTCGATCACAGTGCGGCGGGTAATGCCATCCAGGAAGCAATCCGGCTTCGGCGTATGCAGGACACCATCCTTCACGAAGAAGATATTGGCGCCGGTTGCCTCGGCGATCTGCCCGCGATAGTCGAGCATCACGGCATCATCGAACCCTTCGCTCTCCGCTTCATGCTTGCTGAGCGTGCAGATCATGTAAAGCCCGGCGGCCTTCGACTGGGTAGGAATGGTTTCCGGCGAGGGGCGCTTCCAGGGCGACATTTTCAGGCGGATGCCTTTCATGCGAGCTTCCGGGCTGAAATAGCTCGGCCAGACCCAGGCGGCGATCGCCAGATTGATCCGGTTGTTCTGAGCAGAGACGCCCATCATTTCGGAGCCGCGCCAGGCCACCGGACGGACATAACCATCAACAATATTGTTTGCGACCACCGTTTCGCGGCAGGCCTGATTGATCTCTTCCGCCGTCTGTTCCAGTTTGAAGCCCAGAATGCGCGCGGAATTGATCAGACGATCGGTATGTTCCTGCAGCTTAAAAATCTCGCCGTCATAGACACGCTCCCCTTCGAACACACTACTCGCATAATGCAGGCCATGTGTAAGAACATGGATGTTTGCGTCACGCCATGGTACGAGTTTACCATTAAACCATATATAGCCGTCCCGGTCGGCAAAAGAGGAGGTATCCATAGTTAAGCACCTTGAGTTATTATAATGTCGTATCTTCCCCATATAGGGTTCGATTATGTCGAATCGAATAGTGATTTTGTAACATTATGAGAAATATATGTCAACATGGCTGACGTAAAATCTGCAAACAATCCACTTTTCCTGCGGGAAGAGGAACTTAGACAGGCTATCGAGCTTCTCTTTTTCGCCTATCGGGACTTCACGGCGGGGCCGGATGAGATCCTGAAGGAGTATAAATTCGGGCGTGCCCACCACCGGGTGATTCATTTCGTCGGCCGGAATGAAGGAATGACGGTTTCGGAACTTCTCGACATTCTGCGCATCACCAAACAGAGCCTCAACCGGGTTTTAAGCACATTGATCGACCGTGGCTTTATCGAGCAGCAAACGGGGCTTGAGGACCGCCGACAGCGCTGCCTCTATCTGACCGAGGAGGGGCGGAAACTGGAACAGAAGGTGAGCCGGGTTCAGCGCGAACTTGTTGCCAAGGCCTTCCGGGAGGCGGGCGGCGATGCCGTCGCGGGCTATCGCAAGGTCCTGGCCGGACTGATAGACGATGCAAGCCGGGATCGCATTCTCGGCCGAATCCAGAATTCATGAGATGCGTATAGGGAACAGAGAAATGGAAACCGTCCATGCATGACAATGCGCCGCATATCCTTGTTGTCGATGATGATAACCGGCTTCTGTCACTATTGCGAAAGTACCTCATGGATAACGGCTTTCGCGTTTCGACTGCCTCGACCTCGGAAATTGCCCGAGACAAGATGACATCGCTTTGCTTCGATCTGGTCGTGCTGGATCGGATGATGCCGGGGGGCGATGGCCTCGACCTTGCAAAGGCCGTCCGCACCGGCCCCAATGTCAACCGCGAGATCCCGATCCTGATGCTGACCGCGATGAGCGATCCGGAAGACCGGATCACCGGGCTCGAGGCCGGAGTCGACGACTATCTCAGCAAACCGTTCGAACCCCGCGAGTTACTGCTGCGGATTGATGCGATCCTGCGCCGCGCCAAGACGGAAAAGGTGAAGGATCTCCGCTTTGGTGCCTTCATCTTCAATATCGAACGGGGCGAGCTTCTGAAAAATGGCGAGATGATCAAGCTGACCT